>NZ_JBEZZW010000006.1:0-244576 GCF_040639415.1 Micromonospora sp. NPDC023888
GCAGACCACCACCAGCGGCCCCTGGTCCACCTGGGCCAATCTCGGCTGACCCGGCCACCATCGCGGGGGTCACCGGCCGCGCCGGTGACCCCCACCACCGACCGGCTCGCCGGTTCCGGCCCGCCGGCCGGGCCCGCCCGGGACCATGACCAGATGCGCAGGGTACGGACCGGAGCCCTCCACGTACCGAACTGGTTGTCCAGTCGGGTGGGGCTGGGCGGACTGGCCCCGCGGGCCGACGAGGCCGGCCACCGGCACGCGACCTGGCTGGAACTCTTCCTCGACCTCATCTTCGTGTACGCGCTGGCGGCGGTGACGGCCCGGCTGGGCAACGAGCCGAGCCCGTCGCCGACGGCCGTGCTGGCCGTGATCGGGCTCTTCGTGGTGATCCAGTGGGCCTGGCTGGGGCAGGTCTACTACGACACCCGGTTCGACCCGGACGACGCGCTGCACCGACTGCTTGTGCTTGTCGCGTTGATCGGCGCGGGCGCGATGACGCTCGGCGTCGACGAGGTGCCGGAGAGCGTGCTCCTGCCGGTCGGGTACCTGATCGTGCGGGGCGTGCTGCTCCTGCTGTACCTGCGGGCCCGTCCGACAAGTGCGATGGCCCGCATGGTGACGACCGTCTACCTGATCGGCTTCGGGTCGGGCTGGCTGATCTGGCTGGTGTCACTTGTCGCGCCCACCGAACTGCGTCCCGTCCTGTGGATCGTCGCGATGGTCATCGAACTGTCCACGCCCTGGGTCGGGGTGCGCTGGCTCAACCGCTGGCCGGTGGACAACCGGCACCTGCCCGAACGGATCGGGCAGTTCACCATCATCGTGCTGGGCAGCGCGCTTGCCAGCCTGCTCTTCGCGGTGCCGGACCATCCCGCACCCCACATGATCCTCACCGCCGCGATGGCCTTCCTGATCCCGGCGGCCGTCTGGTGGGTCTACACCACATTCGTCACCACCCGCCTGACCCAGAGCCGGCTGCGCGGCGGCCAGGCGTACAGCTTCCTGCACATCCCGCTCGGCGGCGCGTTGCTGCTGCTCGGCTGGGCGCTCGGCCAGGTGGTCCGGCTGGTCGACGACGACGCGGCCCAACTGCCGCTGGAGCTGCGGCTGCTGCTGGGCGCGTCGATGGTGGTGTGGACGGCATGTGGCCTGGCCCTGTACTGGCTGTGGACCCGACCGAGCCGCGCCCGGTTGCTGATCGCCGCCTACGGGGTGCTCTCGGTCTCCCTGATCACCGCCACGGTGCACCGACCGAGGTGGATGCTGGCACTGCTCGCCCTGGCGGTCGTCGGGTACGCCGTGCTGCTCAGCCGGCGACTCGCCCGAGCCGGCGCGGCGAACCGCACGCCCGAGGGATGAGCGGCCCTCAGGCGGCGGTGGCCTCCTCGGCTGCCACCTGGTTGTTCCAGTCGGCCTTGGTGGAGCGCCAGCCCTCGTCGTCCATGCCACGCCGCCAGTAGCCGGAGATGGAGAGCCGGTCGAGGGATATCCCCCGCTCGCCGCGCAGCAGCCGGCGCAGGTCCCGCACGAAGGCCGCCTCGCCGTGCACGAACGCGTGCACGTCACCGGCCGGGAACTCCAACGCCCGGACCGCCGCGACAAGCGCCGCACCCACCGGGCGGTCGCCCCGGTGCAGCCAGGTCACCTCGATCGCGCCGGGGCTGAGCAGCTTCTGCTCGTCCGCCGGGTCACCGATCTCCACGAAGACGTGGGCCGGCGCACCCAGCGGCAGCCGCTCCAGCGCGGCGGCGATCGCCGGCAGGGCGCTCTCGTCGCCCACCAGCAGGTGCCAGTCCGCGTCCGGGCTCGGCGCGTACGCCCCGCCGGGGCCGACGAAGTGCACCGGGTCACCCGGACGCAGCGCCGCGGCCCACGGGCCGGCCAGCCCCTCGTCGCCGTGGTGCACCACGTCCACGGTCAGCTCCTCGGCCAGCGGGTCCCACCGCCGCACGGTGTACGCGCGCAGCCGGGGCCACTGCTCCCGGGGCATCTCCCGGCGGATCGCGGCGAGGTCCAACGGCTGCGGGTACGCGACGCCGGGCTGCGGGAACACCAGCTTGATGTAGTGGTCGGTGAACTCGCCCACCGGCAGGCCGGCCAGCTCGTCCCCACCGAGGACGAGCCGGATCAGGTGGGGGGTGGGCCGCTCGGTGCGCAGCACGTGGACCGAGGTGACGTTCCTGGGGCGCTCCGTCATACCAGTTAGGCTAGCCTAAGCTGGCTGGTGGTCGGTCGGCGGTGCGCCGTCGCCGACCAGGCGGGTGTGCCAGGTCACCGCCGCCGGGTCGGTGAGCGACGCGACCTGGTCGATCACCACCCGCAGTCGGGCGGTGTCATCCGGGGCCGCCCGCCACAGCGGGGCGAAGATCGGATCGAGCCCGTCCGGCGCGCGCCGGAGCAGCGCCGCCACCAACTCGGCAAGCATCGTCCGCTGCCGTTCGTAGCGGCCCCGGAAACCGGAACGACGCATCACGTAGCGCAGGGCGATGCCCTTGAGCAGCGCGCACTGGGCCCGGACCAGCCTCGGCACCACCAGATCGGCGTCGTAGCGGCGGTGCGGGCCGGGACCGGAACGCTCCTCGGTGGCGGTCACCGCCGCCGACACGAACCGGCCGGTCAGCCCGCTGGTGGTGGCCTTCAGCGCGACCTGGGATCGGTGGCTGCCGTCGTACCCGGCGAGCGGGGCGAGCAGCGGATCGGCAAGCAGGTCAACCAGCACCTCGGCCAGGTCGGCCGCGGACTCCCCGGAGTAGGCGGCGGCCACGTCGGCGCAGAGCGCGGCCCGCTCGTCGGCGTCTGCGAGCAGCGGGCCCAGCGTGACGTACCCGCCGTGGATGCCGTCCTCCACGTCGTGCACCGAGTACGCGACGTCGTCGGCCCAGTCCATCACCTGCGCCTCCAGGCAACGCCGGTCGCCGGGCGCACCGGCCCGGATCCAACCGAAGACCGGCGCGTCGTCGGCGTACACCCCGAACTTGCGCTGCCCGGGGCGGCGCGGCCAGGGGTACTTGCCGATCGCGTCGAGCGACGCGCGGGTCAGGTTGAGGCCGGCGGACGAGCCGTCCGGGGCGAGCACCTTCGCCTCCAGCCGGGTCAGCACCCGCAACGTCTGCGCATTGCCCTCGAAGCCACCGCACGGTGTGGCCAGCAGGTCCAGAGCGGACTCGCCGTTGTGCCCGAACGGCGGATGCCCGAGGTCGTGGGCGAGCCCGGCGACGTCGACCACGTCCGGGTCGCAGCCCAACCGGGCGCCCATCTCCCGGGCGATCTGCGCCACCTCAAGCGAGTGCGTCAGCCGCGTACGCAGGAAGTCGTCAGTCCCGGCGGTGTGCACCTGGGTCTTGGTGGCAAGCCGACGAAACGCCGCCGAGTGCAGCACCCGGGCCCGGTCGCGCTCGTACGGTGACCGGCGGTGCCCGGTGTCCTTGGGCGCCTCCCGCACCAACCGCGCGTCCGCCGCGCCCGGCTCACTTTTCACGCAGCCGCCGCTGTTCGCGACTGCGGGGCTCGCAAAACCGGCTCACTCCTCGCGCTCACAAGGCTTCCGCTGTTCGCGACTGCGGGGCTCGCAAAACCGGCTCACTCCTCGCGCTCACGGAGGACGCAGAACTCGTTGCCCTCCGGGTCGGCCAGCACCGTCCACTCGACGTCGCCCTGGCCGATGTCGACGTGCCGGGCCCCCATGTCGACAAGCCGCTCGACCTCGGCCTCCTGGTCGGCGGGGCGCAGGTCGAAGTGCAGCCGGTTCTTGCGGTCCTTGCTCTCGGTCACCAGACCGAAGAACAGAGCCGGGGACCGGTCGGCGGACTGGCGGATCTCCACGCCGCCCGGCTTCTCGGTGACGATCTGATAGCCGAGCGCCTCGGCCCACCAGCGGGCCAGTCGGGCCGGATCACGGGCATCGACGGTGAGGCTCTCCCAGACGCTGGTCATTCAGTCACCTTTCCCGTTCGACGGCGTACGCAATCAGCCGTTTGCGAGCGAGCCAAGGTTACGCCCGCCACGGCTTGTCGACGTGCCCCCGACGCGTCGGTGAATGGTCCACAACCGCCGATCGGCCTGGAGTTGCGGACCGATCGCCCTGGGTTACGGGCTCGCGGGCAGCGGTGGCCGCCGGTAGCGTTCCCAGCGCGGAACGTGACGAGCCGACCGACACGCAGATCCCCGACCGGCAAGGGAGCAGCTCGTGGACGCACACACCGTGGTGGGTACGGAGCTACGCGGGCTGCGTCGGCGCCGGCCCGAGGTCGCCGGGACGGTGCTGGCCGGCACCGACGGGTTGCTCATCTCCAGCGATCTGCCCAGCACCGAAGCCACCCATCTCGCCGCGCTGGCCGCCGCCAGTTTCGGGCTCGGTCACCGGGTGGCCGACACCGTCCGGCGGGGTGAGTTCCGGGAGTCGGTGGTCAGCACGACGGCCGGCTGCGTGGTGACCTACCCGGCGGGGCGTACCGCCCTGCTGACCCTGGTCACCGTGTCGGCGGCGGAGGACCTGGAGGCGCTGCACGAGGAGGCTCGGGCGGTGGCCCGCCGGACCGGTTCGGTGTTGGACACCCGCGTCGGCGGTGGCGGCGCCACCGCTGTTCCGGACGGGCACGCGCCGCTCGCCGTGCGTACCCCGATGGCGACCCTGCCCACCCAGTTGCGCCGCTCGGCGCGGCCGACCTGGCGGCGCCCGCCGATCTGATTGTCGGCGCCGGTGGCTGACCGGTCCCCCGGTCCGCCACCGGCCCGCGTCAACGGCTGTCCGAACCGTCGGTCTCCACGACCGCCCGACCGGCCTCCAGCCGGGCCACCGGCACCCGGAACGGCGAGCAGGACACGTAGTCCAGGCCGACCTCGTGGAAGAAGTGCACCGAGTCCGGGTCGCCGCCGTGCTCACCGCAGATGCCGAGCTTCAGGCCGGGGCGGGCGGCCCGCCCCTCCTCGGCGGCAATCCGGATCAGTCGACCCACGCCGTCGCGGTCGATCGACTCGAACGGCGAGATGCCGAAGATGCCCAGCTCCAGGTAGCGCCAGAAGAACGCGCCCTCGACGTCGTCGCGGGAGAAGCCCCAGCCCATCTGGGTCAGGTCGTTGGTGCCGAAGGAGAAGAACTCGGCGGCCTCGGCGATCTGCCCGGCGGTCAACGCCGCCCGGGGCACCTCGATCATCGTGCCGATCAGCACCTCGACCCCGCTGTCCCCGACCACCTCGGCAATGATCTTCTCGGCCTCGGCGCGGACCGTCTCCAACTCCTGCACGGCCCCGACCAGCGGCACCATGATCTCCGGTTTCGCCACCCCGCCGCCCCGGGCACGGCTGACGGCCGCCTCGGCGATGGCCCGGACCTGCATCGCGAACAGGCCGGGGATGACCAGGCCGAGGCGCACGCCCCGCAGCCCGAGCATCGGGTTCTCCTCGTGCATGCGCCGGACGGCGGCGAGCAACGCCTCCTCCTTGGCGACGTCCTCGCCGCGCTCCTGGGCGACCGCCACGTTCACCGCGAGCTGCTCCAGCGGCGGCAGGAACTCGTGCAGCGGCGGATCGATCAGCCGGACGGTGACCGGCAGGCCGTCCATCTCCCGGAAGATCTCCTCGAAGTCGGCCCGCTGCAACGGCAGCAGCGCCGCCAGCGCCGCTTCCCGCTCGCCCGGGGCCCGAGCCAGGATCAGCCGTTCGACAAGCTCCCGCCGGTCGCCGAGGAACATGTGCTCGGTGCGGCACAACCCGATGCCCTCGGCGCCGAAGCGCCGGGCCCGGGCCGCGTCCGCGCCGGTGTCGGCGTTCGTGCGGACCGCGAGCCGCCGCTTGCCGTCGGCGTGCGTCATGATCCGGTGTACGGCCCGGACCAGCGGGTTGTCGATGTGCTCGGGATCGAGGCTGCCCTCGAAGTACTGCACCACCTCCGACGGCATGACCGGCACCTCGCCGAGGTAGACCTTGCCGGTGGTGCCGTCGATGGAGACGACGTCGCCCTCGTTGACGGTCTGCCCGGCCACTGTGAACCGCTTCGCCGGCACGTTCACGTCGATTTCGTCGGCACCGGACACGCAGGTCTTGCCCATGCCCCGGGCCACCACTGCGGCGTGGCTGGTCTTGCCGCCGCGCGAGGTGAGGATGCCCTTCGCGGCGATCATGCCGTTCAGGTCGTCCGGGTTGGTCTCCCGGCGGACCAGGATCACCGACTTGCCCTCGGCGGCCAGCTCGACGGCCCGCGCGGAGGTGAAGACCACGGTGCCGGACGCCGCGCCGGGCGAGGCGCCGATGCCCGTGGCGACCGGCTGGAACTCGTGGTCGAGTTGGAAGCGGGGGAACATCAACTGGGCGAGCTGCGCGCCGTTGACCCGGTGCAGCGCCTCGTCCAGGTCGATCAGGCCCTCGTCGACGAGTTGCCCGGCGATGACGAACGCGGCGGCGGCGGTGCGCTTGCCGACCCGGGTCTGCAACATCCACAGCTTGCCGCGTTCGATCGTGAACTCGATGTCGCACAGGTCCTTGTAGTGCTCCTCCAACCGGGCCATGATGCCGAGCAGCTCGTCGTAGGAGGTCTGGTCGAGCTGCGCCAAGTCCTGTAGGGGCACGGTGTTGCGGATGCCGGCCACCACGTCCTCGCCCTGGGCGTTGGCCAGGTAGTCGCCGTAGATGCCCTGTGCGCCACTTGCCGGGTCCCGGGTGAACGCGACACCGGTGCCGGAATCCGGGCCCAGGTTGCCGAAGACCATCGTCACCACGTTGACCGCGGTGCCGAGGTCGGCCGGGATGCGCTCCTGGCGGCGGTAGAGCACCGCGCGCTCGGCGTTCCACGACTCGAAGACCGCCCGGATGGCGAGGTCGAGCTGTTCGCGCGGCTGCTGCGGGAACTCCCGACCGGTGTGCTTCACAAAGATCTTCTTGTACGCGTCGACAAGCCCGCGCAGGTCGTCCGCGTCCAGGTCGAGGTCGTTGTGCGTACCCTTGGCGCTCTTGGCCTGGTCGAGCGCGTGCTCGAACTCCTCGCCCGGCACCTCGCAGACGGTCTTGCCGAACATCTGGATGAGGCGGCGGTAGGAGTCCCAGGCGGACCTGTCGTTGCCGCCGGCCTGTGCGGAGAGCCCGACCACGCTCTGGTCGTTGAGGCCGACGTTGAGGACGGTCTCCATCATGCCGGGCATGGAGAACTTGGCACCGGAGCGGACGGAGACCAGCAGCGGGTCCCCGGGGTCGCCGAGGCGTCTGCCCATCGCGCGTTCGAGCGATTCCAGGTGCGCCTCGATCTGACCGGCGAGCCCGTCCGGCTCCCGTCCCGTCGCGAGGTACGCCTGGCAGGCCTCGGTGGTGATGGTGAAGCCGGGCGGCACGGGCAGGCCGAGGTTTGTCATCTCGGCGAGGTTCGCCCCCTTGCCGCCCAGCAGGTCCTTGAGGTCCTTGTTGCCTTCGGAGAAGTCGTAGACGTACTTGTGGTCGACGGTTTCTTGCGCTGCCACCAAAGCCTCCACACACGCGCCGGATGGACACTTAACGAAGGTTCAGTTTTTTCTTTCCCCGGGACGGACTGCCGGTAATCCTGGGGTCGACGCCGATCGGTGGGCGAAGGTTAAGCGAACATCGGGTGACCTGGGACCGTTCGGTGACAATTGGCACAGCCATCACGACTATCCGTGTTCGTACCGGTTTTTGGGAACGCTTCCATGCGCACCATCACGCATCCCGGCCGCGCGTCGTACGCTTGACGGCACGCCAGCCGGTGAACCTCACTTTTGCCATAACCGACGCGAATACACCCCCCGGAGTCGCCGCCGTGTCGACCATCCCCTCCCCCGTTCCCGCCACCGGTCCAGTGCCGTCGCCGGCGCGGGAGGTGGACGCGGCCACCCCGCCCCGGGCCGCCGGTGAACTGCTCGCCCCGCCGGCCCCGCACCGGCTGACCGACGTCGTGCCCGCTCCCGCGCAGGTCCAGCCGGACCCGACCGGGGACTGGGTGCTCCCGGCCGAAGCGGTAATCGCGGCCAACGCCGACCCCGCCGTACTGGCCGTCGCCGCGCAACTCGCCGAACTTCTCCGGCCAGCCACGGGCTACCCGCTGCCGGTCGTGCACGCCGCCTCCCGTCCGCTGCCGGTCGCCGACGCCGCCTCCCGTTCGCTGCCGGTCACCGACACCGCCGCGCCGGTCGGCGGCATCGCGCTGCTGCTGGACGAGGCCGCCGGTCTCGGCGCGGAGGGCTACCGGCTCGACGTCACCCGCGACGGGGTACGCCTCACCGCCGGCACCGCCACCGGCCTCTTCCACGGCGTGCAGACCCTGCGCCAGCTACTGCCACCGGCCATCGAAAGCCCGACCCCGGTCACCGCACGCTGGGCGCTGCCCGGTGGGACCATCACCGACACTCCCCGCTTCCCGTACCGGGGCGCGATGCTCGACGTCGCACGGCATTTCTTCGCCGTCGAGGACATCCTGCGCGTCGTGGACCACCTGGCCCGTTACAAGCTCAACCACCTGCATCTGCACCTCACCGACGACCAGGGTTGGCGGATCGCCGTCGACTCCTGGCCGAGGTTGACAGCCGTGGGCGGAGCGACCGAGGTCGGCGGCGGCCCCGGCGGGCACTACACGAAGGCCGACTACCAGCGGATCGTCTCCTACGCCGCCGCCCGCCACATCACCATCGTCCCGGAGATCGACCTTCCCGGGCACACCAACTCGGCGCTTGTCGCGTACCCGGAGCTGGCACCAGACAAGATCGCCCCGCCGCCGTACACCGGCACCGAGGTCGGTTTCAGCTACGTCGACCCAGCCGACGAGCGGACGTACGACTTCATCGCCGACGTGCTGGGCGAGGTGGCCGCACTCACCCCGGGGCCGCTGCTGCACATCGGCGGCGACGAGGCGTTCAAGGTCAAGGGCGAGGTCTACACCGGTTTCGTCGAGCGGGTCCAGCGCATCGTGGCCGACCTCGGCAAGACCGTCGTCGGCTGGCACCAGCTCGCGCCGGCCGGGCACGTCGACGGGCGGGTGCTGCAATGGTGGGGCACGAACGCCGACGACCCCACCACCGCCGACGCGGTCCGCCGGGGCGCCCGACTCATCCTCTCCCCCGGCAACCACGCCTACCTGGACATGAAGTACGCCCCGGACACCCCGATCGGGCACGACTGGGCTGGTCTGATCGACGTACGCAAGGCGTACGACTGGGATCCGGGCACACACGTTTCCGACGTGCCCACCATGGCTGTCCTCGGGGTGGAGGCCCCGCTCTGGACCGAGTCGGTCACCTCGCTTGCCGACATCGAGTTCCTGCTCCTGCCCCGACTGCCCGCCATCGCCGAGCTGGGTTGGTCACCCCGGGCCACCCACGACTGGGCCGACTTCCGCGACCGGCTGGCCGGCCAGGGCCCACGCTGGGCGACCGCCGGGATCACCTTCCACCGCGCACCCGAGGTCCCCTGGCCGAACACCCCGACCATCCCCACCCAGCGCGACACGACGCAGACCGACACCGCCACGGCCTGATTCCCGGGCTCGGCCCCGGGCCACCCCGGCGCCCTGATCCCTGCCGGTCCGGTCCGCACGGCGTCACGCCCCGCCGCCCTTCCCGCACCAGCCCGGTCCGGCACGAACGGCCCGGATGGGCATGATCCACTCGGGTTTCATGATGTCGGGGTATCCCCGGCACCCGGACCCCGCGATTTCCGGGAACTCGCGTGGATCACGCCGTCCTGGCCGCCATGTCGGGTCCATGAGGCGCGTGAAGATGGGCCAGTTGTCCGGTTTGGGCGTTGGTGTCGGGTGGTCGGGGCCACCCTGACGGCGGAATCGGGGGCCGGGCGGGGGCGTTATACCTGGCATGCCACCGTGACCTCGCGTCGCTGGTGCGCGGCAGTCGCCGGGACCACCCGCCAGGCCGCCCCGGTCACACCCACGGGTCGTGGAGTGCGGCAGCCCGCCGGGAACACCGGCCGGGCACCCTCGGTTACACCCACGGTCGTGAGCCCGTCGGGAACATCGGTCGGGCCGCCTCGGTTACATACCCCGCACGGCCGAGCACCGCAACGGCCCACCCCCGCGGGTAGGCGGAATGACCCGCCGCCGCGAACGGTTACACCGTGTCCCGACGCCGGCCCCCTTTGTGGGGCTGCCGGGCAAGACTTTCCCGCATGGCCGCACCCCCCTGTGCCGTGTGGGCACCCCCGATGCAGAGGAGCACGCCATCATGCGTACCGATCTGATTCGTAAGACCGCTCTGACCGCCGCTGGTCTCGCGTTCACCGGTGGGGCCATCGCCGGTCCCGTCACTGCCGCGTACGCCGCGTCGGAGGCGAAGCCGGCCACCCAGACCCAGTCCGACCGCAAGAACCACAGCGAGCGGGAACTCGGCGTGCGCTACGAGGCGCAGCCGAACTTCTACTACTGCGGGCCCGCCGCGACCCGCAACGCCCTGTCCGTGCAGGGTAAGAACATCAACGTCGACGACATGGCCAAGGAGATGGGCACCACCGAGGCCGGCACCAACTCCATCAACGACATCACCCCGGTCCTGAACAAGGAAACCGGCAAGACCGACGCCTACCACAGCGTCGAGATCAGCAAGCCCGACGCCGACGCCAAGCAGACCGACCAGCTGCGCGCCGACATCGTCCGCACGGTTGACGACGGGCGGGCCGTGGTCGCGAACATCGCCGGGACCAGCACCGACACCGACGGTGTCACCCACTCCTACGAGGGCGGGCACTACATCAGCGTCGTCGGCTACCGCGACAACGGCAACACGGTGAAGATCGCCGACTCCGCCGACCCGAACACCGCCTCCTACTGGATCAGCACCGAGCACCTCGCGGACTGGATCGCCACCCGCGGCTACGCCACCAGCTGACCCGCCACAGCACCGCACGACCGCAGCATCGAAGGGCCGGCCCCACCACGGGGACCGGCCCTTCGGCATTGCCGAAATCAGCGTCCACGCGCCCTCGCCGGGCATCACCGAAGACGAGCAACCCTTCGGAGCTGACCCAAGCCACCCCACCCCACCCCGACAAGCCGCCCACCGACGCAACCCGGCCCGACCACAACAGGCCACCCCACTGACCTATGTCACGGGTCCTTTGGAGCTGATGTCATAGACGAATCACGGCAGAGCCGACCGAGCCGACCCCGGCGTCCAGGTGATTCGTTCACAACATCAGCTCCAAAGGACACGCACCGAACCCACCAGCCCAGCCGCTACGCCCAGCCCACTTGGAAGGGACCTTCGCGGGGCGTCTTCGCCCGGCCGGTCAAGGGCTCAGCCAGCCGGCGGGCCACCTGAACGGCCCGGTCGGCGGACTCCACCCGACCGGGGACCGACGCGGGAGCCGGGACCGACCCGAGAGCCGGGACCGACCCGAGAGCCGGGACCGACCCGGGAGCCGGGACCAGCGCGGGAATCGGGACCGCGGCCGAGCCTCGGCCTTCCAGAGGGCTCAGCCCGCCAAAGGGGCTCAGCCGGCCATAGGGCCAGCCGGCCAAAAGGGCTCAGCCGCCGGAGTCGTCCATTTCGGCGCCCTCGGGGACGGCGTCGTCGTCCCGGCTGGCTAACCAACCATCGGGCAGGAAGACCTTGCCCGGCGAGTTGGTGCGCCCACGGGGCTGGCCAAGGGCGGTCATCGGGAACGGCTCGGTCGGGTCGAGCTTGCCGAGCAGGTCGTCGAGCTGAGCCAGGCTTTCGATCATCGCCAGTGAGCGGCGCAGTTCGCCGCCGACCGGGAAGCCCTTGAGGTACCAGGCGACGTGCTTGCGAAAATCTGCGCAGCCGTCCCGCTCGCCCCGGGCCGGGGTGCGGGCGGCGGCCACGAACTGGTCGACAAGCAACTCCGCGTGCCGACGCATGGTCACCGCCACCTCGCCGAGGGTAGGCAGTCGCCGCTCCGACCGGCCGTTGAAGGCGGCTTCCAGGTCGGCGAACAGCCATGGGCGACCCAGGCAGCCACGCCCGACGACCACGCCGTCGACCCCGGTGTGCGCGACCATCCGCAGCGCGTCGTCGGCCTCCCAGATGTCGCCGTTGCCGAGCACCGGCACGTCGAGGGCCTGCTTCAAGGTGGCGATCGCGTCCCAGTCGGCGGTGCCCGAGTAGCGCTGCGCGGCCGTCCGCCCGTGCAGGGCCACCGCGGCCACGCCGGCCTCCTGGGCGGCGAGCCCGGCTTCGACGTACGTCAGGTGGTCGTCGTCGATGCCCTTGCGCATCTTGACAGTGACCGGCACCCCGGCCGGTGCGGCGGCATCCACCGCGGCCCGCACCAACCGGGCGAAGAGCCGGCGTCGCCACGGCAGCGCCGCGCCGCCACCACGCCGGGTGACCTTGGGTACGGGGCAGCCGAAGTTGAGGTCAATGTGATCGGCCAGGTTGCGCTCAACGACGATCCGGACGGCGGCGGCGGTGATCTCCGGATCGGTGCCGTAGAGCTGGAGGCTGCGCGGCTTCTCGTCGTCGCCGAACGCGATCATGTGCAGTGTCTTCGGGTTCCGCTCGACAAGCGCCCGGGTGGTGATCATCTCGCAGACGTAGATGCCGCCGCCCTGCTCCCGGCAGAGCCGGCGGAAGCCGACGTTCGTGATCCCGGCCATCGGCGCGAGCACCACCGGCGGCCACACCTGGTAGCCACCGAGGGTCAACGGGCGTCCGGGCGCCACCGCGACATCACTCACCCCGCAAGTATACGGAGGGGTTCCTCCCCCTATGCCCGCCGCCGGGCGGGCGCTCGGGTCGACGCCCGGGGGCGACCCGAGCGGGCCTACCGGGACAGCCGTCGGGCGGTGCTGAAGCCCGTCCCGCTGGGCCCCGTGCAGGTCTGGAGCACGAGATCGTATCGGCTCGCCCAGTGCGGCATCGTGCCTCCCTTGCGCGGCTGCCACCGGCGCCCAACCACCTGGTAGGTGCCCGCGCACGGCCCCGACACGACCCGCACCACCCGCCCCGCCGGGAGGTCGTCCAGCCACGCCCAACCCATGGTGTCGTGCCCCGCCAGGAGACACGTCGGCGAGGTCGTCCAGGTGACGAGCGCTCCGCGGTCGATCGCGGCCTGCGAGTGGATGGCCGTGACGGGGGCGAGACGTGTCGTGGGGGCCCGCGGGGGCGCACTGCGCGCACCACCGGCCGCACCGACGACCGGCGGGGCGACGGGGGCTCGCGGGGACGCGCTGCGCGCGGGACCGCGGCGGGAGGCGACCCTCGGCTCGAGCCTCGACTGGGCGGCCTCGATCATCCCCTCGGCGGACGACACGGACGGCGCGGCCGTGTCGACCGAACCGACCAACCCACGTGACGCGGATGACACGTTCGGCGGGGCGGAGGCGACAGCCTGGGCGGGGGGCGCCTGGGCGGCACCGCGGTGGGCCGTGGAGCCCGAGAGCGCCGGCAGTCCCGCCACGACCGCCGCGGCGGCGGTCACGCGGAGGACGAGAAGTCGCTTCGCCATGTCAACCCACCTTCTTCCGATCACGACCAAGATATCGAAAGATGGCATTGAATTAATTTCATCGACCGGCGTTTTGCCTGGTAGACCACGAAATGGCCCCTTCTCCAACACCGTGGAGAAGGGACCATTTCCGGAGTACGTCAGCAGCCGGGGAGGCGCTCGATCAGGTAGCGCTCGACCTGGTCCAGGGAGACCCGCTCCTGGGCCATGGTGTCCCGGTTGCGTACCGTCACGGCGTTGTCGTCGAGCGTGTCGAAGTCGACGGTCACGCAGAACGGGGTGCCGATCTCGTCCTGCCGGCGGTAGCGGCGGCCGATCGCCTGCGAGTCGTCGAACTCCACCACCCAGCGCTTGCGCAGCAGCGTGGCGAGGTCCTTCGCCTTGGGCGACAACGCCTCGTTACGCGACAGCGGCAGCACCGCCACCTTGACCGGCGCGAGCCGCGGGTCGAACCGCATCACCGTGCGCTTGTCGACGCCGCCCTTGGTGTTCGGCGCCTCGTCCTCGTCGTACGCCTCCAGCAGGAAGGCGAGCACCGCGCGGGTCAGACCGGCAGCCGGCTCGATGACGTACGGCATCCAGCGCTCACTCTTGGTCTGGTCGAAGTACGACAGGTCGACGCCGGAGTGCTTGCTGTGCGTGGAGAGGTCGAAGTCGGTGCGGTTGGCGACACCCTCCAGCTCGGCGAACTCGGTGCCGCCGAACTGGAAGCGGTACTCGATGTCCACCGTCCGCTTCGAGTAGTGCGACAGCTTCTCCTTGGGGTGCTCGAACAGGCGCAGATTGTCCGCCGACAGGCCGAGGTCGAGGTACCAGTTCCAGCGCTCCTGGAGCCAGTACTCGTGCCACTGCTCGTCGGTGCCCGGCTCGACGAAGAACTCCATCTCCATCTGCTCGAACTCGCGGGTGCGGAAGATGAAGTTGCCCGGGGTGATCTCGTTGCGGAACGACTTGCCGGTCTGGGCGATGCCGAACGGCGGCTTCTTCCGGGCGACCGTCTCCACGTTCTTGTAGTTGACGAAGATGCCCTGTGCGGTCTCCGGGCGCAGGTAGTGCAGCCCCTCGTCGCTCTCCACCGGGCCCAGGTAGGTCTTCATCAGGCCGTTGAACATCTTCGGCTCGGTGAAGGTGCCCTTGTTGCCGCAGTTGGGGCAGTTCAGCTCGGCCAGTGAGGTGAGCGGCTTGCCGTGCTTCTCGGCGTACGCCTCCTCCAGGTGGTCCGCCCGGAACCGCTTGTGGCAGAACTGGCACTCGGTGAGCGGGTCGACGAACTCGGCGATGTGGCCGGACGCCTCCCACACCTTGCGGGCCAGGATCACGGCGGAGTCGAGACCGACCACGTCGTCACGCTGCTGGACCATGTTCTTCCACCACTGCCGGCGGACGTTCTCCTTGAGCTCCACGCCGAGCGGGCCGTAGTCCCACGCCGATCGGGTGCCTCCGTAGATCTCACTGGAGGGGAAGACGAAGCCTCGACGCTTGGCGAGGCTGACGACGGCGTCGATACGGTCGGCTGGCATGTTTCCTCCTACGCCGGCTGGCGGTCGGCGGGGGCGAGATGTGGATGGATCGGACGGTTCGGGACAACGGTACGACCACCGTCGCCCTGAGCCCAGCAGAATACCGGGGGCGGGTCAGCTCACCCCGCAGACCTCCACGCCGCCGGTCTGCCCGTCGTGGCCGAGGCTGACCTGCTGCTGCTCCCGGTCGCCACCGGCGAGCGTCACGTCCACCGGCACGGTCAGGTTGATGGTGTCGACCTCGCCGAGCCGGAACGCGGTGACCTGCGGTTCGGTGGCGGCCCGCCGTTCGAACTCGGGCCGGGACTCGCGCCGCTGCGCGTCGTCGCAGAGCTGCTCGTACGCCCGCCCGTAGTTCCGCTCGACAAGCGCCTGGTAGTAGTCGCCGGTCACGGTGCGGGCCTGTTCCCGGACCGCCTGCACGCCGGTGACGGCCAGGCCGATGACGGCGCTGCCGCCCCCGCCACAGCAGAGCACCACGGCGAGCGCGCCGATGCCGAGGCCGATCCAGAGCCGGGTCCGGCGGCCCTCGGTGGGCGGCGCGGCGAACGGCGGAGCCACGCCGGGACCGGGTGGCGGGGCGGGTGCGGTCATAGGAGCAGCGTAGTGTCCGCCGGCTCAGCGGTAAGGACCCGCAGCCCGATCACTCTCGGCGACGACCACTGCCCCGCCGGGGGCCGCGGTGGCCAGCGCCTCGTACGCGGACGGCTCGTCGACCGACTCGGCGAGCAGCGGCACGGCGCTGACCTTGACCTCGAAGGCGCCCAGTGCCCGCCGGTAGGTGCCGACCGACTCCCATTCGGTGACGAGCGACCAGTACCGGGGGTCGTCGAGCGCCCGGACGAGTTGACCGCGCAGGTAGCCGGGGCAGGCGGCCAGTGCGGTGAGGGCGGCGTGCGCCCGTTCGGTGAAGTCGTCGGCGACATCGACGTCGACCACGAACCGGTTGGTCACCAGCAACGGGTGTCCCTCCTCGTAGAGTCTGTGGGATGCAGCGTACGCAGCGCCCTCTGTTGGCCCGGTTGGCCGGGGCCAACCCGACGTCGGTGTTCCTGCTCGCCCTGGTGGTGGTGCTTGTGGCGTTCTTCACGCCCGGGGTGATCGGCGGGCTGCTGACGCTCGCGCTCGCCGCCGTCCTGATCGCCCTGTTGGCGACGACCTGGGCGGTTCAGGCGCCGCAGACCCGGGTGATTCGGCTGGTGATGCTCACCCTGCTGGTGACGGTGGGTCTCGCGAAGCTGCTCTGACATGCAATCATGCGTTTTTGACAATCATTATCGTTGCCACGGACAGTTGGGCCCATGAGCAACCGCACCACGTCCCGTGTCCTGGCCGCCGCGACCGCCCTGCTCGCCCTGGGCGCCGGGGCCGGCTGCTCCACAAGCGCCGGCGGCGCCGACCCCAAACGGGTCGACGTGGTGGCCGCGTTCTATCCCCTCCAGTTCCTGGCGGAGCGGATCGGCGGCGACGCGGTCCGGGTGACCAACCTGGCCAAGCCCGGTGCCGAACCGCACGACCTGGAACTGAACCCGAGCCAGGTCGGCCAGGTCAGCGAGGCCGAGCTGATCGTCTACCTGAAGGGTTTCCAGCCGGCGGTGGACGACGCCGTCGCGCAGAACGGTGGCGACCGGGCGTTCGACGTGACAGGCGTGCAGCCACTGTTGGACGCGTCCGCCGGCGGGCACAACCACGAGGGCGAGGAGGGTCACGCCGAGGAGGGCAACGGCGGTAAGGACCCGCACGTCTGGCTCGACCCGACCCGGCTGGCCGGCATCGGCGACCAGCTCGCCAAGCGGCTCGGCAAGGCCGACCCGGACCACGCCGCCGACTACACCTCCCGAGCCGCAGCCCTGCGCGCCGACCTGACGACCCTGGACAGCGAGTTCAAGCACGGTCTGGCGACCTGCCAGCGGCGGGAGATCGTGACCAGCCACGCCGCGTTCGGCTACCTCGCCGACCGCTACCAGCTCGACCAGGTCGGCATCACCGGGCTGAGCCCCGACGTCGAGCCCTCGCCGCAGCGCCTCGCGCACGCGATCGAGGAGGCGAAGGAGCACCACGCCACCACGATCTTCTTCGAGACCCTGGTCAGCCCGAAGGTCGCCGAGACCATCGCCGGTCAGGTCGGCGCGAAGACCGCCGTGCTGGACCCGATCGAAGGGCTCGCCGCCGGCAGCGACGGGGACTACCTTTCGGTGATGCGTACCAACCTGCGGACCCTGCAGACGGCCTTGAGCTGCTCGTGACCACACCTGTCATCGCCGTCGAGCACGGGGTGGTCGGCTACGACGGCCGCCCCGTGCTCCGGGACATCTCCCTCACCGTCACCGCCGGTGAGGTCGTCGCCGTGCTCGGGGCCAACGGCTCCGGCAAGTCCACCCTGATCCGCGCCGTGCTCGGGCTGGTGCCGCTCAGCGCCGGCTCGGTCACCCTCTTCGACCGGCCGTTGCGCCGGTTCCGGCAGTGGGCACGCATCGGGTACGTCCCGCAGCGCCTGGGCGCCAGTGGCGGCGTACCGGCCACCGTCCGTGAGGTGGTGGCCTCCGGGCGGCTGGCCCGCCGGGGGGTGCTCCGCCCGCCGGGTCGAGCCGACCGCGCCGCCGTCGACGCCGCGCTGCTCGCGGTCGGGCTCACCGACCGGGCCGGCGACCCGGTGTCCACGCTCTCCGGCGGCCAGCAGCAGCGCACCCTGATCGCCCGCGCGCTGGCCGGCCAGCCGGAGCTGCTGGTCCTCGACGAGCCCACCGCCGGGGTGGACGCGGCCAGCCAGGAGGCTTTCGCCGGTGCGCTGCGCGACTTCGTCGGCAACGGCGGGACGGTGCTGCTTGTCGCCCACGAGCTGGGCCCGCTGCGACCGGTGATCAGCCGGGCTGTCGTCGTCCACGAGGGTCGCATCGCCCACGACGGCGCGGTGCCGGACCCGGCGGGCCACCACGCGGAGCCCGACCACGACCACGTGCACCCGCACTGTTACGACGAGCCCGCCGGGCTGTGGAGCAACTGACCCATGGAACTCTTCCAGTACCCCTACATGCAGCGTGCCCTGATCGGTGCGCTGGTGATCGGCCTTGCCGCGCCGGCGCTCGGCATCTACCTGGTGCAGCGCCGGCTGGCGTTGATCGGCGACGGGGTCGGGCACGTCGCGCTGACCGGCGTCGGGGCGGGCCTGCTGCTCAACCGTTCGCCGGTGCTGGTCGCGGTGATCGCCGCCACCATCGGCGCGATCGCCATCGAGGTGGTCCGCGCTCGTGGGCGTACCTCCGGTGACCTGGCTCTGGCTCTGCTCTTCTACGGCGGCATCGCGGGCGGTGTACTGCTGGTCGGTCTCTCCGACGCGACGAGCGCGAACCTCAACGCCTACCTGTTCGGGTCGCTGACCACCATCTCGCCCAACGACCTGATCACCATCGCGGTGCTCGGCGCGGCGATCCTGGTCACGATGATCGCGCTGCGCCCGGCGCTCTTCGCGGTCAGCCACGACGAGGAGTACGCCCGGGTGTCCGGCCTGCCGGTGCGCACGCTGAACCTGCTGATCGCGGTCTCCACAGCGGTCACCGTGACCATCGCGATGCGGGCCGTCGGGGTGCTGCTGATCAGCGCGCTGATGGTGGTGCCGGTCGCCACCGCCCAGCAGGTCACCAGGGGTTTCCGCAGCACCATGACGGCCGCGATGGCACTCGGGCTCTTCGCCGCCGGCTCCGGTGTCTGGGTGGCGGCCACGGCGGACACCGCGCCGGGCGCCTCGGTGGTGCTGGTGGCGATCGCGTCCTTCCTGGTGGTCGCCGTCGCCGGTGGGGCCTGGCGGACGCTGCGCCGGCGGTCGACGCCGGCCGCCGCGCCGACAGCGGAACCGCACGAGGTAGTACTGGGCCGATCCTGAGCGGGGAGATGACGGTGGTACTGGTTATCGTTACGGGATGACCAGCGCGACAGGCTACGAGGGGTTCGACGGGGCCAGCGAGTTGCTCCGCGCCCTGTCGGCGCCCATCCGGTTGGCCATCGTCAGTGAGCTGGCCAGCGGTGAGCGGTGCGTGCACGAGCTGGTGGACAAACTCGGTGCCGCCCAACCACTTGTCTCCCAGCATCTGCGGGTGCTGCGCGGCGCGGGTGTGGTGCGGGGTTCCCGCCGAGGTCGGGAGATCGCCTACAGCCTGGTCGACGAGCACGTCGCGCACATCGTGGCGGACGCGGTCAGCCACGCCGGGGAGGGGTCATGAGCGAGAACGGCGCCGCCGTGCGCAACACCCGGCAGCGTTCGGCGGTGAGCGCGCTGCTGGGCGAGATGGAGGGCTTCCACAGCGCCCAGGACCTGCACGCGATGCTGCGGCAGCGCGGCGAGCGGGTCGGCCTGACCACCGTCTACCGCACCCTGCAGGGGCTCGCCGACGCCGGTGAGATCGACGTGATGCGTCCGCCGGGCGGCGAGCACCTCTACCGCCGGTGCAGCGAGGGGCACCACCACCACCTGGTCTGCCGGGTCTGCGGCAACACCGTGGAGGTGGCCGGCCCAGCGGTGGAGAGCTGGGCCGACCGGGTCGCCGCGCAGCACGGCTATGCCGACGTCAGCCACACCCTGGAGATCTTCGGCACCTGCCCCACCTGCGTCCGCTGACCGTCACTTCTCCCACTCGGGCACGCCGTCCTTGCGAACGATGCGATTCGCCGACACTGGCAGGGCCGACGCGGGGTTGACCCGACCGGCTCCGACGACGGCCGCGGTGATGTCGATGACGACGTGCGTCGTTGCGCTGGCGTACACGCTGATCAGATCGGTGACGTAGGGAGTGTCCTTCTCACTGCCGATGCCGCAGACGAACGCGTTGGAGAGGATCTGGCCCGACGCGTAGTTGATCGACGCGAAGTTGGCTGGTCGGGTCACTCCGTAGGGGTAGACCTGGGCGAAACCGCTGGCCAACGGCTGCACCGCGGCCACCGTCCCGAAGACCGCGTCGGCGTGGTAGAGGTGGTCGGTGAGCCGGAGGCTGATCGTCTGGCCGGCCAGCAGCCGGCCGCTGGAGTCGAACTTGCCTCCTGGGTTGATGACCAGTTCCCGAGAGTTGGCGTATCGGGTGTCGAGCACCCGCTGCGGCACCAGCGGCACGATCCGGTTGCTGTTCGCGGTGGTGTGGACGACGTGGGCCTCGCCGAGCTCGCCGGAACTCCTGGTGATGAGCCAGATGTTGCCCTCGATGTCCATGCTGATCGAGCCGGGTTCGACGATGTCGACGATGGTGGTCCCGCTGGGCTTGATCCGCAGGGCTGGTTCCGCAAGGACCCTGCCATTCACTCCGGGCCAGGTCGTGTCGGATTCCAGCCGGAGAGCCGCCTGGACGCCGGTGTTGCGCAGAGTTGTGGCGCCCTTGACGACGTTGGTCGCCCCCTGGACCACCGGATCACCCGCCGCGGCCTGCGCGGGACCGGCAGCGGCAATGCCTGCCACACCCCCACCGGCAACCCCGGCCGCGACCGTTCCCGCCCGACGGAGCAACCGTCGGCGATCCATGCTGCCTTCTTCATGCTGTCCATCAGTCATGACGAGCCCCCGTATCGTTGATGGTGAATGAAACCAAACGATCATTCACCATCGAAGACCATGGAGCAAGGCTTCGCTCGATGTCCGGATCCGAGCGGCGCGAAGCAGGCAGGCTCAGGTCCAACCGCTCTCCCGCCGGCTGATCCGGCGGGTGCCGGTCTCGGCCCGTTCGTGGCACGCTGTCCGGCGTGAAAATCTATGCCGATCGGTTTCCGACCGCCGCCCGTCAGTTGCTCACCGACCTGCTCGTCGTCGCCTGGGTGTACGTGGCGGTCCGCGGCGCGCTGTGGCTGCACGACCTGGTGCAGAAGCTCGCCGTACCGGGGCAGAAGTTGGAGAGCGCCGGCGGGGGCCTCGCCGACAACCTCGCCGACGCCGGCGGCAAGGTCCGCCGGGTGCCGCTTGTCGGCGACGAACTGACCGCGCCCTTCCAGCGGGCCGCCGACGCCGCCCGGGGGCTCGCCGACGCCGGCCGCGACCAGCAGCACCTGGTCGACCAGCTCGCCCTCGCCCTCGCCATCGCGGTGCTGATCTTCCCGCTCGGCATCGTGCTGTTCGGCTGGCTGCCGCTGCGGCTGCGCTGGATGCGTCGCGCCGGGTCGGCCGCGAAGCTGGCCGCCGGGCCGGCCGGGCGGGACCTGCTCGCCCTGCGGGCATTGGCCACCCAGCCGTTGGGCCGGCTGACCCGGATCGGTCCGGACGTGGCCGAGGCGTGGCGGCGCGGCGACGACGCGACAGTCGACGCGCTGGCCGCGCTGGAGCTGCGCCACCTCGGCCTGCGCGGCCGGAGCCGCTGACGCCGACGTCCCCGCGACCACCGCTCGTGCCGTGATCAGGTGATGAAAAGTAGGTCCCCGTGCTGCTCCTGACCTACTTTTCATCACCTGATCAACGCAACGGCGGCGCCGACCACTGCGCCACCTCGGCCTGCGCCGGCGGGACCGTTAAGGTCTTCGGGTGTTCTACTTCCTGGTCGTCATCGCCGTCCTGCTGCTCGGCTACGCCGCCGTCCTGCTCTCCTTCGTCCGCCGGGGCAAGAAGGTCCCGCCGGCGGCGTACCTGGGTCTGGCGGTGCTCAACGGCCTGATCCTGGCGGCGGTGCTGGCCTGGGCGATCGCCCGCTGACCCGCGTCGTCCCCGCCGAGCCGGCCCGGGCGGCGGCGGGCCGGGCGGCGGCGGGCGGCGCGGTTACGGCCAGGGCTGACGCCGGGCGGCGTGGTTACGGCTTCGGCGGGATGCGGCGTCGGACGTCCTGGGCGGTGGACGGGCCGGGCGACCAGCCGGCCACCCAGGGCAGCTCGTCCGACGGGGTGATCACACCCTCCTCCAGGCCGGCGTAGCGGCCGGCGAGGATCCGCTTCGCGGCGGCGGTGTCGACCGAGTCGGTGTTGTCCCAGAGTGCGGCGAACAGGGCGTCCACCCGCACCCGCGCCTGCCGGCAGAACAGGTCGGCCAGCTCGACGTTCTCCGGGCGGCTGTCCCGTTCGGCGGAGGCCCGGACGCAGACCGCGGACATCGCGAACAACTCGGCCCCGATGTCGACCACCCGGCCGAGGAACGCCTGCTTGCGCTCCATCTTTCCCTGCCAGCGGGACATCGCGTAGAACGTCGACCGGGCCAGCTTGCGTGACGACCGCTCCACCTGGCGCAGGTGCGCGGCGAGCGGCCCGAATTCGGCGTACGCCGAGGGGCTCTGCCCCCGGCCCACGGCGAGGGTGGGCAGCCACTTCGCGTAGAAGGCACCGGCTCGTGCGCCGGCGCGGGCCTTGCGGCCCAGCCCCGCGTCCGGGTCGATGATGTCGCCGGCCACCGACAGGTGGGCGTCCACCGCCTCCCGCGCGATCAGCAGGTGCATGATCTCGGTGGACCCCTCGAAGATCCGGTTGATCCGCAGGTCGCGGAGCACCTGTTCGACGTTGGCCGGGCGTTCGCCGCGGGCGGCAAGCGAGTCGGCCGTCTCGTAGCCGCGCCCGCCCCGGATCTGCACCAGCTCGTCGGCGATCTTCCAGGCCATCTCGCTGGCGTACAGCTTGACGAGCGCGGCCTCGATCCGGATGTCGTTGCGGTCGTCGTCGGCGAGCAGGCAGCACAGGTCGAGCATGGTCTCCATGCCGTACGTGGTGGCGGCGATGAAGGAGAGCTTCTGCGCGACCGCCTCGTGCTCACCCACCGGCCGGCCCCACTGGACCCGGTCGGCGGCCCAGCCCCGGGCCACGTTCAGCGCCCACTTACCGGCGCCCACACACATCGCCGGGAGCGACAGGCGGCCGGTGTTCAGCGTGGTCAGGGCGATCTTCAGCCCCTTGCCCTCGCCGCCGATGACGTTCTCGGCGGGCACGAACACGTCGTGGAACCGGGTGAGGCTGTTTTCCAGGCCGCGCAGGCCGATGAACTCGTTGCGTCGCTCGACGGTGATGCCGGCGCTGTCGCCGTCCACCACGAACGCGGTGATCCCGCCCCGCCGCCCCTCGGTGGCCGGCACCCGGGCCATGACCACCAGCAGCGTGGCCACGATGCCGTTGGTGGCCCAGAGCTTCACCCCGTTGAGCCGGTAGCCGGTGCCGTCCTCGGTCGGCTCGGCGACGGTGGCCAGCCGGGCCGGGTCGGAGCCCACGTCCGGTTCGGTGAGCAGGAACGCGGACACCTCTCCGGCGGCGAGCCGGGGCAGGAAGCGCTGCTTCTGCTCGGCGGTGCCGAACATCTTCAGTGGCTGCGGCACCCCGATCGACTGGTGCGCGGACAGCAGCGCGCCGATGGCCGGGCTGACCGAGCCGGCCAGCATCAGCGCCCGGCAGTAGTGCAGGTTGCTCAGCCCGAGCCCGCCGTACTTCCGGTCGATCTTCATGCCGAACGCGCCGAGGTCGGCCAGGCCGTGGAACACCGAGTCCGGAATGGACGCGTCGCGTTCGATGGCCGCGCCGTCCACCTCGGAGGTGAGGAAGGCGCGGAACCGGCCGAGGAACTCCTCGGCGCGGGCCACGTCGTCCGGATCGGACCGGGGCCATGGGTCGATCAGGTCGAGTCGGAAGCGGCCGAGGAACAACTCCTTGCCGAAGCTGGGCCGGTCCCAGGAGGACTCGCGAGCGGCCTCGGCGACCCGCCGGGCCTCCTTTTCCGAGACCTGCCCGGCCTCCGTCGGCAGCGGCGCGGCGGCCCCGGCGGTCTGCGGGGTGGTTTCGGAATCCGGGCCGTCCGGTGCCTGTCGGCCGTCCTGTGTCGTGGTCACGGCTGCCCCCTCGAACCTCGGTGCGGCTGCTCGACGTGTGCGACTACCGTCACGTTACCCCCGGGTGTTACCCAGGGGTAGCGCTCGGTGGAGAACCGCTCGATCAGCGGCCGGCGATCTCGTCCGGGTCGTCGTCCTCGTCGTCGATGTCGTCCTCACCCCAGTTACGGCGGGCGAACGGCAGGGCAGCCCAGAACGTGACGAACCACAGCCCGGTCAGCGTGCTGAGCACGAAGGCGATCGGCCGGTCCAGCACGAAGTCGGTGATCAGCAGCACCGCGCTGACCATCGAGATCAGCATGAAGGCGAGACCACCGGAGGCCATCCGGTGCGCGAAGCGCACCAGCTCCGGCTTGCGCCCCTGCCGGAACAACGCCCGGTGGAACGCCACCGGTGAAATGATCATCGCGGTGGCGGCGGCCGCCGCGAGCAGCGCGACGATGTAGACGTCCCGCTGGAACTCGGTGGTCCGGGTGAACCCGTTGCTGAACGGCAGGGTGAGCAGGAAGGCGAAGAGGATCTGCACGCCCGTCTGGGCGACCCGCAACTCCTGCAACAGGTCGGCGAAATTACGCTGCCAACGCTGCTTCTCGGTCTCCTTGGACACGCGCTACCTCCGGTGCGACGCTACTGCCGGCGGTCCCGGCCGCCGGCAGCAACGCCAATGCCCCACCCGGCTGAGCGCGAAACTGGTTCACGACATCTGGCGTTCATCTTCGAGACGCAAGCCGGCCACCGCAGCGTCCGGGTCGCAAGCCCGCCCCCGGGAGCGTCTCGGCGTCAGGAGCCGCGTCGGATCCGACCGGCGTACCGGGCCTCCAACTCGGTGTTGTGCGCGTCGCCGTCGGGGATGTTCGCCGACAGGTAGACCGGCGGCCGCTCCCCCGCCGCCAGCAGCCGGGCCACCACCTCCACCGTCACCTGCTGGGCCAGCAACGCCGCGGTGATCGAGGAGACCGCGCCGACCGCGCCGCCACCGGGCAGCGGCAGCGTCGCGTCACCGTACGGGGCGCCGTTGTCGAGCACGACGTCGGCGAGGTCGGCGAGCTTGCGCCCGGACGGGTGGCGGGAGGTCATCCGGCCCGAGTGCTGCGCGGAGGTGATCGCCACCAGGGAGTGGCCGCGTGCCTTGACAAGCGTGGCGAACTCCACCATCGCGCCGTTGACCCCGGAGTTCGAGGCCAGCACGAAGACGTCGGTGGGCCGCACCGGCGCCAACTCGTAGAGCCGGTGCGCGACCGCCGGGTCCCGCTCCAGCAGCGGGCCGAGCCGCTCGGCCGGGTCCCCGCCGAGCAGCACCAGGTCCCGCAGCGCGATCCGGTTGGTCGGCACCAGACCCCCCGCCCGGCCGGCGATCTCCATGGCGAGAGCCTCGGAGTGCCCGGTGCCGAACGCGTGCACCACCCCGTCGGCGCGGACCGCGTCGGCGATCAGGTCGGCGGCCCGCCCGACCGCCTCCCGCTGGCTGGCGGCCACCCGGCCGATCGTCTCGGTCACCACGGCCAGGTAGGCCTCGGCACTCACCGTCATGCGTCCTCCGTCGTCCGGTTCCGATCCAGCCAGCGCACCGCGAAGTCGACAGCTTCCCGCTGGCCCATCAACCTGCCGGTCCCGGTGCCGACCGGTCCGGTGCGAACCGCCCCGGTCGCCTCCAGGTCCGCGCCGAGCGCGGCGAAGTCGTCGGCGTCGAGCCGTACGTCCTCCCACCACACCCACTCCCGACCACCGTCGCCGGTGCGCACCGCGGCGCCGACCCGCTCGCGGGGCGAACCCGGGCGGCGGTACTCGGCCAGGTGCAGCGAGGTGCTCGCGGAGTGGTCCACGCCGAGCAGCAGGACATCGGCGTCCAGGTCGTAGAGCCGGGCCAGCGGGGAGCCCTCACCGAGCATGTCGGCCAGGGCGTGCCCGGCCACCACCTGCTCGGCGGCCGGGCCGAGCGCGGCGAACGACACGTGCGGGTGCGAGCTGCGCAGGGCGCCGGGCCAGCCGCGGACCGTCTCGGCGACCGCGCCCATGTGCCGGCTCGGGGTCACCGCCGGGTCGAAGCCCGGCATCTCGGCGCGGATCAGCGGCCACCAGTCCGCCGGCACCGGCGGTCTGCGCCACTGCGCGGGATCGCTGTTGTCGGGCGTGTGGGTGGGCACCACGATGGTGCCGTCCGGACCGAGCGCGTCGCGCAGCGCGAGCACCACCGCGTGCGAGCCGCCGCAGACGAATCCCAGGGAACGCAGCGCGGCGTGCACCAGCAGCGTCGCGCCGGGGCGTACGCCCAGCAGGCGCAGTTGCGCGGCGATCGAGCGTCGGGTGCCCGGCCCGCTGGTGTTCGTCGTCACGGTGCCCCTCCCTGACCGACCCGCACGGGTCAGGCCGTTCCGCCGGCCCGGGTCAGGATCGCCTCGGCGAGCGGGCCCGGTGCCGTGTCCGGAATCCAGTGACTCACACCGGTCAACTGCACGAAGCGGTACGCCCCGGTGACGTTCGCCGCGCACGCCTCGGCGGCGGTCCGGCCGATGGCGACGTCCCGGTCACTCCACACGTAGGTGGTGGGCGCCGCGACCGGGCCGACTCCGGCCAGGTCGGCGCGGGACATCGCCCGGTACCAGTTCAGCGCGGCGGTGAGCGCCTCCGGCTCGCGCATCGGGGCCGCGTAGCGGTCCACCCGGGCAGCGTCGCCCACTGCGCCGAGCATCTTGCGCAGCGCTGTCGCGTGCCACGCCAGCAGCACCTTCTCCGCCGTGCCCGGCTTACGGAACAGGGAGATGTACGACGAGCGGGCCTTCTGCTGGCCGTCGTTGGCGAGGGCGTACGCCATGGCTGCCGGATGTGGCACGGACACCGCGGTCAGCGTGCGGACCCGGTCGGGGTGCCCGGCGGCGACCGCCCAGGCCACGATCGCGCCCCAGTCGTGGCCGACCAGGTGGACGGCGTCCAGCCCCAGGGCGTCGAGCACCGCCACCACGTCGGCGACGAGTTCGGGGATCCGGTAGTCGGCCACCGCCGTCGGCCGCGCGCCCGGCGAGTAGCCGCGCTGGTCCAGCGCGTACGTGCGCAGCCCGGCCGCGTGCAGGGCGGGCACCACGTCGTCCCATTCGCCGCTGTGCTGTGGGAAGCCGTGCAGCAGCAGGACCGGTACGCCGTCCGACGGACCGCCGGCGGTTACCTCGAACGTGAGACCTCGCGCGTCGACCCGCATGATCGTCAGCCTACCCAGCCGGCGTGCGCCCGGGTGAACGCCGAGATGGGCAGACGCCCTGCTGGGCCGGCACCCCTGGTCGGTGTTAGCGTCGACGAGACAACTTCACATCCGACAGGGGAGCGCACAGCGCTGAGAGTGCGGGCATGCCCGCAGACCCTCGAACCTGATCTGGGTAATGCCAGCGCAGGGAGTTCGGTCGACCTCCAGCCGCGCCGCCGTCCGGTGCCACCGGACGCGCGGCGTGCGTCTTCTCCTGGTTCGCACGCAGAACTGGGAGTAACACATGAAATCCACCACCGACACCAACCGTTGGCGGACCGTCGACATCGTGGTCGCCTCGGTGATCGCTGTCGCCTTCGGCGTCATCTTCTGGGCCTGGGGCCTGGTCTGGAGCGCCACCGAGGGTGCGTTCGCGTTCTTCCCACCGGCGCAGACGCTGCTCTACGGCGTGTGGCTGATGCCGGCCGTGATCGGCGGTCTGGTCATCCGCAAGCCCGGCGCCGCGCTCTACTGCGAGACGGTGGCCGCGGTCCTGTCCGCGCTGCTGGGCAGCCAGTGGGCCGGCACGGTGATCCCGCAGGGCATCGTGCAGGGCATCGGCGCCGAGCTGGCGTTCGCCGCCTTCCGGTACCGGTCGTACCGGCTGCCGACCGCGATGCTGGCCGGCGCGCTCACCGGTCTCAGCGCCGCGCTCTTCGACTTCTTCGTCTGGAACGTCGACTACGAGCTTGGCGACTACCGCATCCCGTACGCGCTGATCACCATCGTCAGCGCCACGGTGATCGCCGGCGTCGGCGGCTGGCTGCTGACGAAGGCCCTGGCCAACACCGGCGTCCTGGACCGCTTCCCGGTGGCCCAGGACCGAGCCCTGATCTGACCCCTGGTCGACCGCGGTGATCATGAGGTTGACGGGCGGATGGATCTTCAATACCACCGTCAACCTCATGATCGACCGTGCAGGGTGGAGCCGGGGCGTGGGAGGGGGTGGGTTGGTGGGCGGGGTTTTGTTGCGGGGGTTCGGGTGGCGGCACGCTGGGCGGCGCGCCTGGGCGGTGCGCGGGGTCGACCTGCGGGTTGAGGCCGGCGAGCGGATCTTGCTTCTTGGGCCCTCCGGTGCTGGTAAGAGCACCCTGCTCAGCGCGCTGGCGGGGCTGCTTCCTGAGGACTCCGGCGAGCAGGAGGGCACCGTCGAGATCGACGGGCTCGACCCACGCAAGGGGCGGGAACGGGTCGGCATCGTCTTCCAGGACCCGGAGACCCAACTGGTGATGGCGCGCTGCGGCGACGACGTCGCGTTCGGGCTGGAGAACCGCGGGGTACCGACCGACGAGATCTGGCCCCGGGTGGACGAGGCGCTGCACCGCGTCGGCTTCCCGTACCCCCGGGACCGCCCCACCGCCGCGCTCTCCGGCGGCGAGCAGCAACGCCTCGCCCTGGCCGGCGCGCTGGCGTTGCGTCCCGAGCTGCTGCTGCTCGACGAGCCGACCGCCAACCTCGATCCGGCCGGAGCCGACCTGGTCCGCCAGGCGGTGGCCGGCGCGCTGCACGCCGACACCACGCTGATCCTGGTCGAGCACCGGGTCGCCGAGGCGCTGCCGCTCGTCGACCGGGTGGTCGTCCTGGAACCCGGCGGCGGGGTCCGCGCGGACGGCACCCCCGAGGCGGTCTTCGCCGCCCACGGTGCCGCGCTGGCCGCCGAGGGGGTCTGGGTGCCCGGTCACCCCATCACGCCCCGGCCGGCCACCGCCGAGCCGGGGGAGCTGCTGCTCACCGCCGACCGGCTCGGCCTGCCGCCCCGGCTGGGCCGCACCGACCTGGCGGTACGCGCCGGCGAGGCACTCGCCGTACGCGGACCCAACGGCGCCGGCAAGTCCACCCTGGCGTTGCTGCTCGGCGGGTTGCTGCGGCCGGGGGTCGGGCGGGTGACCGCGTCCGTCGAGCTGGCCGGCGCCGACCACCGCACTCCCCCGCACCGCTGGCGGGCGCCCGCACTGGCCCGGCGGATCGGGTCGGTGTTCCAGGATCCGGAGCACCAGTTCGTCACCAGCACCGTCTTCGACGAGTTGGCGCTCGGCCCACGCCGGACCGGTCAGCCCGAGGCGGCCGTCAAGCAGACAGTGACCGGGCTGCTGGAACGGCTGCGACTGGTCCGCCTCGCCGCCGCCAACCCGTACACCCTCTCCGGTGGTGAGGCCCGGCGGCTGAGTGTGGCGACCGCCCTGGCCACCGCGCCCCGCCTGCTGATCTGCGACGAACCCACCTTCGGTCAGGACCGGCGGACCTGGCGGGAGCTTGTCGATCTCTTCGCCGACCTGCGCGACGCCGGGCACGGCGTGGTCGCGGTCACCCACGACGCGGACTTCGTGGCCGCGCTCGCCGACCGAACCGTCACCCTGCGACGCGCCTCGGACGACGCCCGATGATCACCATCGAGCCGGTGGCCGCGCCCGGTGCGCCGTTGGCCCGCCGCAACCCGGTGGCGAAGCTCGCCGCCGCGCTTGTCTTCTCGTTCACCCTGCTCGCCACCCTGGACCCGCTGGCCCCGGCGATCGCCATCGCGCTCGAACTCGCCGTGCTGCCGCTGTTCGGCATCGGCTACCGGGCGTTGGCCCGGCGGGCCTGGCCGCTGCTCCTCAGTGCCGCCGGCATCCTGGTCACCCTTGTGCTCTTCGCCGCCGACCGGTCCGGCCGGGTCCTGCTGGACGCGGGACCGGTCCTGGTGAGCACCGGCGTGCTGCTCACCGCGCTCGGGCTGGTGCTGCGCGTCTTCGCGGTGGCCCTGCCCGGTGTGATCGTCTTCGCGACCACCGACCCCACCGACCTGGCCGACGCGTTGATCCAGAACGCGAGGGCGCCGGCCCGCTTCGCCATCGGGGCGCTGGCCGCGTTTCGCCTGGTGCCGCTGCTCGGTCAGGAGTGGCAGATGATCAGCATGGCCCGACGCGCGCGCGGCGTCGACGCGGGACGCAACCCGGTGGCGAAGCTTCGGCTGTTCGCCTCCACCGCGTTCGCGCTGCTGGTCGGGGCGATCCGCCGGGGCACCCGTTTGGCCGTCGCGATGGACGCCCGGGGCTTCGACGCCGGCACGCCCCGCACCGTGGCCCGCCACCAACGCTTCACCCGCGCCGACGCGCTCCTCATCGCCGGGGCCGCCGTGCTGGCCGGCGCCGCCCTCACGACAAGCATCGTGGTGGGCACCTTCCGCCCTCTGATCGGCTGAGCCCGCCCCCGGCCGCGCGACCGCAGCCCGCAGCCCGCGGTGCGCAGCCCGCAGCCCGTGGCCCGCGTCCAAGATCCGCACAACATCAGGGATGTAGGGGCCTCGTTCACGAAGGAGGCCCCTACATCGCTGATGTTGCTGTCACCCCCGGCGCCCAGCGACGGCGGACGGGGACGGATCGGTCAGCTTCGGCGGAAGGCGTAGCGGCGGGTCTGGCCGGCCTGTTGGCCGCGGCCGCCACCCGAGCGGTTGCCGCCACCCTGCGGCGGACCGGCCGTCGGCGCCGCCGGTCGCCCGGCCGCCTTCGGCAGATCCCCCACCGCCGGCGCGTCGACCGCCGCTGGCACGTCGACCGGCAGCACCAACGCGTCCGAGACAGCCGCCGCCGGCAACGCCGGCTCGACCAGCACCCCCGGCAACGCCGGCTCGACCAGCACCGCCGGCAACGCCGGCTCGGTCGGTTCGGCTGGGAGGTCGGGGCGGGTGGGCAGGAGCGGGCCGTGCTCGGCCGCCGGGTCGATGCCCAGCGGCGTCGCGCCGGGGGTACGGGACTTCTTCGGATTGCGCCTGGCAGGCATCCGGGCCTCCTTCGGTGCCGACCGGCTCGGCCGGTCCCGCGTTCCGGCGGTCGGTCGGATCGGCTGGTGACCGCCGCGTCGCGACGGTCGAACGGGAGAGAGACTGCTCACCGGGTCGGGCAGGGCCAGCGCCGCCGAACTGCGGGTGGGATGCGGGACGCCCGGGGCCGCACGGACCGCGACGCGGGGCGGCGGGCCGGCTCGGAGAAGGGGCGTCAGTAGCGCATGACCGCACACTATCGGCTGGTCGTTCCCCGGCGCAGCCGATTTTCCTGGCACCATCGACGGCATGCTTGTCGCGTTCTCGGTAACCCCGCTCGGTGTCGGTGAGTCCGTCGGTGACCTGGTCGCCGAGGCGGTACGTGTGGTCCGCGACTCGGGCCTGCCCAACCGCACCGACGCCATGTTCACCACCATCGAGGGTGAGTGGGACGAGGTGATGGCTGTCGTCAAGCGGGCGGTCGACGTGGTGGCCGCGCAGGCGCCCCGGGTGAGCGTGGTGCTCAAGGCAGACGTCCGCCCGGGGGTGACGGACGCGCTCACCGCGAAGGTGGCACATGTGGAGGATCGTCTGGCCCAGCGAAGCTGAGCAGCTCTCGCCGGTAACCGGCTGTCGAGACGACACGCCCACGTTCCGCCGCACCGCGATACGGTCCTAGCACGGAAGTCCGACGGCGAGAGGTGGCGGCACGAATGGCTGAGCAGGCGACGGCGCAGATCGGTGTGACCGGGTTGGCGGTGATGGGCCGGAATCTGGCCCGCAACCTGGCCCGCAACGGCTTCACGGTGGCGGTGCACAACCGGACGCCTGCGCGTACCCGGAGCCTGATCGCCGAGCATGGCGACGAGGGCACGTTCGTGCCCGGCGAGACGATGGCCGATTTCGTGGCGTCGCTGGAACGGCCCCGCGCGGTGATCGTGATGGTCAAGGCGGGTGCGCCCACCGATGCGGTGATCGACGAGTTGGTGCCGCTGCTGGAGGAGGGCGACATCATCGTCGACTGCGGCAACGCCCACTTCGCCGACACCCGTCGTCGGGAGGAGGCGCTGCGCGCGCAGGGGCTGCACTTCAGCGGCACCGGCGTCTCCGGTGGCGAGGAGGGCGCGCTGCTCGGGCCGAGCATCATGCCCGGCGGCTCCGCCGAGTCGTACGCCAAGCTCGGGCCGATGTTCGAGAAGATCGCCGCCCAGGTGGACGGTGTGTCGTGCTGCACCCATGTCGGGCCGGACGGCGCCGGGCACTTCGTCAAGATGGTGCACAACGGCATCGAGTACGCCGACATGCAGCTCATCGCCGAGGCGTACGACCTGCTTCGTGCCGGTCTGGGCGCGAAGCCGGCGGAGATCGCGGAGATCTTCCGCGACTGGAACGGCGGCGAGTTGGAGTCGTTCCTCATCGAGATCACCGCCGATGTGCTCGCGCACACCGACGCGGCGACGGGCCGCCCGTTCGTCGACATCGTGCAGGACCGGGCCGAGCAGAAGGGCACCGGCCGGTGGACCGTGCAGAGCGCCCTGGACCTGGGTATTCCGATCACCGGGATCGCCGAGGCGACCTTCGCCCGCTCGCTCTCCGGGCACGTCGACCAGCGCGAGGCGGCACGGCGGGCGTTCCCGGACGCGGGTGAGCAGTGGCAGGTCGCCGACCGGGACGCGTTCGTCGAGGACGTCCGCCGGGCGCTGCTCGCCTCCAAGATCGTTGCGTACGCGCAGGGCTTCGACCACATCCGCGCCGGCAGCCAGGAGTTCAACTGGGACATCAACCTCGGCGGCACGGCCACCATCTGGCGGGGCGGCTGCATCATCCGGGCCCGCTTCCTGGACCGGATCCGCGAGGCGTACGACGAGAAGCCGGATCTGCCGACGCTGCTTGTGGCACCGTACTTCGCCGAGGCGGTCGCCGCTGGCGTGCCGAGCTGGCGGCGAGTGGTGGCTGACGCGACCCGGGCCGGGGTGCCGACCCCGGCGTTCTCCTCGTCGCTTGCGTATTTCGACGCGCTGCGCGCCGAGCGCCTGCCGGCCGCGTTGATCCAGGGCCTGCGGGACAACTTCGGCGCGCACACCTACCAGCGGGTGGACCGCGAGGGCTCGTTCCACACCACCTGGGCCGCGGACCGTACCGAGTCCCCGGCGTAGTCGGCGCGGCGCCCCGCGGCGCCGTTATCGATCCATGATGTGGTGGCCTTCCGCCGTGGGGAGGCCACCACATGCATGTTCGGGCGAGATCACGGGCAGGGCCCGCGCACGACGGGCAACGGTCAGGTGATCGTGGCGTGCATCTCCCAGACGAGGATCTCGGCTGGTTCGTCGGCGGTGACCCGCCGGCCGCCGGTCATGGTGAGCCGGGCCGCGTCGCCGGTGCCGAGCGGGCCGCTGCCCTCCAGGGTCACGGTGCCGTTGGGCACGTACAGGTGCACGAAGGGCGCGTCGGGGATGGTGACCTCGTCGCCGGGGGTGAGCCGGGCGGCGTGCAGGGTCGCGTACCGGTTACGGATGCGGATCGCGGACGCACCGTCGTAGCGGTCCATTCCGGAGGCGATCGGCACCAGGCCGCCGCGGAGGAGTTCGTCCTCGATCTCCAGTTGCTCGTAGCCGGGGTCGACGCCCTCCTCGTCGGGGAGCACCCACATCTGCACGAAGTGGACCGGGTCGGTGTGCGGTTCCTGGTTGTTCAGTCGCCAGGCGTCGTTCTTCTCCGAGTGCAGGATGCCGGTGCCGGCGCTCATCCGCTGGGCCAGGCCCGGGTAGATCACCCCGGAGTGGCCGGTGGAGTCCTGGTGCACCAGGGAGCCGCGCAGCACCCAGGTGATGATCTCCATGTCCTGATGGGGGTGGGTCTCGAAGCCGGCCCCCGGGCGCACCACATCGTCGTTGTTGACGAGCAGCAGGCCGTGGTGGGTGTTGGCCGGGTCGTAGTGCCGGGAGAACGAGAACGAGTGCTTGGAGTCCAGCCAGGAGATCCGGGTGGCGAAGCGGTCGTCGGCGCGGCGCACGTCGACAGCTGGCGCGGGAGCGGTCACCAGGCACGCTGCGCGGTGTCGGGGGTGGTGGGTGCCCAGGTCAGGGCGGGCTCGCCGGTGGCCAGTTCGGCGATCTCACCGGTCCGCAACTGCGGTGTGTGACCGAACTCGGCGCAGTGCTGCTCGGCGATCTCGGCACAGATGTCGGCCACCTGCGCACAGATCGGCTCACCCAGGTCCGCGGCGTTCAACGCCATGATCATTTTGTACCGGAGATCCCGCACAGCCACCCCCACCGCCGTCGTCCCGCCACCTTCGGACCCTACCCGGCCCGATCCGCCGCCACCCCGGAACGGCGCACACCCCACACCCCACGCCCACCGCCGCAGGCCATGCCCACCGCCGCAGGCCGCGCCCACCGCCGCAGGCCGCGCCCACCCCGGGCCACGCCCACCCCGGGCCACGCCACGCCGAAAAACGCCGCCACACCCAAAGGCGCCGCCACACTCAAAGGCCACGCAGCACCCAAAGGCCCCGCAGCACCGAAAGGCCCCGCAACACCGCAAGGCACTGCAACAGCAAAGGCGCCGCCCGCTCGGATGCGGGCGGCGCCTCAGGTCGGGGGGTCAGAAGAACCGGCGCCGCTTGGCCTTCTGGGGACGCATGAGGTCCGCGCCCTTGGTGAGCAACCGGGTCATCCCGGAGGGACCACGCCGGGCCTCCAGGGTGTGGCTGAGCCGGCGGGCACCGGCAGCCGCCAGGGGCACCGCGACCGCCATCACCGCCCACTGGGCAATGCGCTTCTGGATCATGTGGGTTCACCTCCGTCAGTGGCTTCTGACGGAGGTGATACCCAGAGTGACGGGAGAGTAAGCGCGTCGGCTCAGATCACCGGGGCGACCGGATTGGGCAGCGCCCCACCGAAACGTCGGTCCCGCTGCGCGTACAACTCGCACGCATACCAGAGGTGGCGGCGGTCGAAGTCGGGCCAGAGCGTGTCCAGGAAGACCAGCTCGGCGTACGCGGACTGCCAGAGCATGAAGTTGGAGATCCGTTCCTCACCCGAGGGGCGCAGGAACAGGTCCACCTCCGGGATCTCCGGGTGGTAGAGGTACTTCGCCACGGTCTTCTCGTTGACCTTGGTCGGATCCAGTCGGCCGGCCGCCACGTCGCGGGCGATCGCGGCGGCCGCGTCGCCGATCTCGGCCTGCCCGCCGTAGTTGACGCAGAACTGCAGGGTCAACGTCGAATTGTCCCGGGACATCTCCTCGGCGGTCTGCAACTCGGAGATGACGCTCTTCCACAACCGGCCGGACCGGCCCGACCAGACCACCCGGACGCCGAGGTCGACAAGTTGGTCACGGCGGCGACGGATCACGTCCCGGTTGAACCCCATCAGGAACCGGACCTCGTCGGGCGAACGCCGCCAGTTCTCGGTGGAGAACGCGTACGCCGACAGGTACGGGATGCCCATCTCGATGGCGCCCTCGATGGTGTCGAAGAGGCTGTGCTCCCCCGCCTCGTGCCCCTTGGTGCGGGCCAGCCCGCGATCCTTGGCCCAGCGACCGTTGCCGTCCATCACCACCGCCACGTGCTTCGGCACCGCCTCGGTGGGCAGCGCCGGCGGCCGGGCGCCGGACGGGTGCGGTGTCGGCGGCGTCGGCTCCCGCCGGCCAGCCTTCTTCGATCGGATCACTCGGTCACTCCCTGTTCGCGCCGTCCGCCCCGGCCTCGACGTCGCCACGCGGCCGGAGCACCACGGCCCCGGTGCCGTCCGGCGGCGAGGCCGTGCCGGCCGCCGAGGGACCCCGGTCGACCAGCGGCAGCGAGCGTAGCGCGCGCTCCAGGTGCCATTGCAGGTGAGCCGCGACCAGCCCACTGCACTCCCGGCGTACGCCGGAGTCGGTGGCGTCCGCGAGCACCCAGTCGCCGGTGGTCAGCGCGGACATCAGGTCGATGGTGGCCGGCGCGGGGTGGGCCGCGCCGGGTGGCCGACAATCCGGACAGACCGCGCCACCGGCCGGCACGGAGAAGGCCCGGTGCCGCCCGGGGGTGCCGCAGACCGCACAGGCGACAAGCGCCGGCGCCCAGCCGGCGAGGGCCATCCCCCGCAGCAGGTACGCGTCGAGCACCAGGGTGGTGGCATGCTCGCCCCGCGACAGCGCCTTCAGCGCACCCACGGTGAGCTGAAACAGCCGCAGCGACGGCTCCCGCTCGACCGGGGTCAGCCGCTCGGCGGTCTCGGCGATCGCGCTCGCCGCCGTGTAGCGGGGATAATCCCCGAGGAACCGCTTGCCGTACAGGTCGATGCCCTCGACCTGGCTGACGGTGTGCAGCGAGCTGCCGTGGTTGCCCTTCGGGTCGCCGGCGAGCTGGAGGTCGACGTGGCCGAACGGCTCCAGCCGGGCGCCGAACTTGCTGGTGGTGCGGCGGATCCCCCGGGCCACCGCGCGCAGCCGGCCGTGCCGACGGGTGAGCAGGGTGATGATCCGATCGGACTCGCCGAGCTTTTGCACACGCAGCACCACCGCGTCGTCGCGGTAGAGCTGTCGGCGATACCCGGCCATCGGGCCATTCTCCCTCGGGGTGTGAAATCAGGGTTGGTTCGGGGTGGATGCGCGGACGAACCCCGATGCGCCAGGCTCATCACCGGTCGTAGCGTGCTGGTCATGGCAATGCACCCCACCACCAGCGCCGCCCGTCGCGCCACCGCGCCCGTCGCTCTGGGCCTGGCAACCGCCCTCATCCTCGTCGCCGGGTGCGACAACCTCGCCATGCGCCGGCTCGACTACGACGACACCGAGGCGGTACAGGTCGCCACGATTCGGGTGTCTGGTGGTTCGGGCGACGTGGTGGTCCGCGGCACCGGCCCGGCCTCGCAGGTGCGGATCAAGCGCGTGGTGCGGTATCAGGGCGGGGAACCCGACAACGCCCGGTACGAGATCAAAGGCAACGAGTTGGTGCTGGACACCGACTGTGGCTCGCGGTGCAGCATCTCCTACGAGGTGTGGGTGCCGGAGGGCGTGACGGTGCAGGGCGAGACCAGCTCCGGCAACGTCGAGCTGAGCCGCGTCGGCGCGGTGGACCTGCGGGTGAGCTCGGGCGACGTGCGGGTCTCCGGTGCGTCGGGCGCGCTCGGGGTGGAGGCCCAGTCCGGCAACATCGAGGTGAGCGAGGCCGCCGCCGCGGTACGGCTGCGCGCATCGTCCGGAGACATCAACGCACGCCGGTTGGGCGGCACTGTCGACGCGGAGGCCACCTCCGGCAATGTCGTCGTCGAGCTGGACAAGCCCGCCTCGGCCCGGGTCCACGCCTCCAGCGGTGACGTCACGCTGCTGGTGCCGGAGGGCAGCTACCGGGTCCGATCCAACGCCGATTCCGGCGACAAGACGGTCACCGTCCCCGACAACCCGGCGGCGTCCCTGGTGCTCGACGGTTCGGCCAGCAGCGGCAACCTCACGATCCGCGAGCGTTGATCTCGACGCTGGCCGTCTCTCCGGCGACCCGCTGCGCCGGTACCACCACTCGTGCGCCGTTCGCCCCCGCCGCCCCGGCACCGTCCGCCGCTTCGCCGACCGACCGAAGCGCCGCATCGGCCCGGAGCGGCGATCCGGTACCCGTCCGGGCAGCGGGCTCGACGGGCCGCTGCGGGCCGCCGGGAATCAGCTCCGGGGGGCGACCCGCGGCGACGTCCTCGACCCAGCCGACGGCCAGGGTGACCAGGCCGACAAGCGCGAAGACGAGCAACACGCGGACGGCCAACCCGACCGGGTCCTGATGGGACCAACCCACCACGTCGACAAGCGGGGTGAGCGCCACCACGAACGGCATGTGCCAGAGATAGATGGTGAGCGCCCGCCGGTTGACAGCGGTCACCGCCCGGTCGGCCAGCCGGTTTCGGCCCAGCCAGGCCACCCCGGCGGGTGCCCGACCCAGCACGACCAGGATGAACGCGGCCGACCAGAGGGCGTTGCCCAGGTGGTTGTCGTTCAGGTCGTACCCGCGTGGACCGGGATGCCCGACGATCCAGGCGCCGCCGGCCACCGCGAGGGCGAGCGCCACCGGGTAGAGCACCCGCCCGGTGAGCCGGCGCAGCATCCCGGCGTGGTTGGCGAAGCCGAGCAGCCACGCCCCGAAGTAGAGCCCGAACTCGCGCAGCACCGGCGGCGCCGGGTAGATCCCCGCCTCGATCGCCACCAGCAGGAGGTACGGGGCCAGCAGGGTGGGCAGCGGAGCACGGCGGAACAGCCAGAACGCGACAGGTGAGGCGAGCACGAACCACAGGTAGTCGCGCAGGTACCAGATGACGCTCAGCGCCAGGGCACCCCAGTGGTTGGCGGGCGGGTCGGCGACCGGCAACAGCCACAGCAGCACCCGGGGTGTCACCGGCAGCCCGCTGAGCAGCATCGCGGGTACGAACACCACCGCCAACACCCAGAGTGACGGCAGCAGCCGACGCAGCCGACGCCCGACCGCCGTCGGCCCGGAGCGAGTCAGCGACGCGGCCATCAGCGAGCCGGCCAGCGCGAACATCACCGACATGGCGGGGAAGACGAGGGTGAGGGTCGCCCACCCGGTGACGTGGTAGACGATCACTCGGACGATGGCCAGGAAACGGAGCACGTCGAGGTACCTGTTGCGCATCAGCCTGCATCTGGGTCGGGGACGCTTGGCGTATCTCCCCTACCCTGCGCGACGCCCGAACCGGACGGCCGCAACCCCCGACCGAAGGTGAAACATCCCATTCGCCCGACCGAAGACGATCATGCCGCCGGTCGGGCCGGCCCGCTGCGGAGGACGCTCAGAAACCCAACTTGCGCAACTGCTTCGGGTCGCGCTGCCAGTCCTTCGCGACCCGCACGTGCAGGTCGAGATAGACCCGGCCGCCCAGCAACTCCTCGATCTGCCGGCGGGCGTTGGTGCCGACCTCCTTGAGCCGGCTCGCCTTGTGACCGAGCACGATCGCCTTCTGGCTGGGCCGTTCCACGTACAGGTCGGCGTAGATCTTCATGACCTGACCCTCGGGGATCATTTCCTCCACCACCACGGCGATGGAGTGCGGAAGCTCGTCCCGGACCCCCTCCAGGGCGGCCTCGCGGATCAGCTCCGCGACGAGCACCTGCTCGGGATCGTCGGTCAGCATGTCGTCCGGGTAGAGCTGCGGCGACGGCGGCAGGTACTTGGTCATCACGTCGACGAGGGTGTCCACCTGGTGCCCGGCGACCGCGCTGACCGGCACGATCTCGGCGAACTCCCCCATCTGGCTCACCGCGAGCAACTGCTCCGCCAGGCGGCGCTTGTCGACCAGGTCGGTCTTGGTGACCACCGCCAGTACTGTCGCCTTCAGCTCGGCCAGCTCACCGGTGATGAACCGGTCCCCGCGCCCGACCGGCTCGTCGGCCGGGATGCACAGGCCGATCACGTCGACCTCCGTCCAGGTGGACCGGACCAGGTCGTTGAGGCGTTCGCCGAGCAGCGTGCGGGGGCGGTGCAGGCCCGGGGTGTCGACCAGGACCAGCTGTGATTCCGGACGGTGCAGCACGGCCCGGATGACGTGCCTGGTGGTCTGCGGCTTGTTCGAGGTGATCGCGATCTTGGTGCCGACGATGGCGTTGGTGAGCGTCGACTTGCCGGCGTTGGGCCGGCCGACGAAGCAGCCGAACCCGGCCCGGTACGGCCGCGCCTCCGGGTCCTGCACGGGGCTCACTGGTTCACCGTGCCGAGGACCGTGCCGTCCGGGGCGGCCACGTGGATCGGCGCGTCCGCCGCCAGGTCACGCACGGCCGCGTGCCCGGCGCCGTCCAGGGTCGACGCCTCGGTCACCACCACCGCGGCCTCCAGCCGGCTCGCCCCGGCCGCCACGGCCGACGCGACAGCCAACTGCAACGCGGTGAGAGTCAGCGAGGGCAGCGCGACACTTGCCGCCGCGTACGTCCGGCCGTCCTGATCCCGGACCGCGGCACCCTCCACGGCGGCGACCCGGCCACGGGCTCCCCGGGCCAGGACGACAAGCTTGGCGTCCTCGGCGCTCAGGGGTGCCGGCGCGGTGGGGGCCGGCCGAGGGGCGGGCGCGGCGGGTGTGTCAGGCATCGGCGGATTGCCTCTCGTCGTCTCGGTAGTTGTCCGTGTCGTCCCCGGAGCCGGCGTGCTCGCCACGCCCCGTGGTGTCCTGCTCATGGCCCGACTCCACCCGGTTGACCAGGACGGTGTCGATCCGGTTGCGCCGGCCGGTGGTGCCCTCGGCGAGCAGCCGAAGCCCGGCGACCTCGACCTCCGCGCCGGGGATCGGCACTCGCCCCAGCGACTGGGCCAGCAGCCCACCGACCGTCTCCACCTCGTCCGTGGGTAGATCGGTGTCGAACATCTCGCCCAGGGTCTCCACCGGCAAGCGGGCGGTCACCCGCACCGAGGAGTCCGTCAGCCGTTCGACGGGCGGGCGTTCGACATCGTACTCGTCGGTGATTTCACCGACGATCTCCTCCAGGATGTCCTCGATGGTGACCAGACCGCCGGTGCCGCCGTACTCGTCGACCACGATGACCAGGTGGTTGCGGGCCGCCTGCATCTCCGACAGCAGGTCGTCGACCGGCTTGGACTCCGGCACGAAGGTCGCCGGGCGCATCAGCTCGGCCACCGGCAACTGCTCGGCCGCCGGGTCACCACCGCGGGAGCGCCGGATCAGATCCTTGAGGTAGAGCACACCGAGCACGTCGTCGACGCTCTCGCCGATCACGGGGATGCGGGAGAAACCGGAACGCAGGAAGAGCACCAACGCCTGCGCGAGCGTCTTGCCCTCCTCGATCCACACCATCTCCGTACGCGGCACCATCACCTCACGGGCGATGGTGTCACCGAGCGCGAAGACCGAGTGGATCATTTGACGTTCGCCGTGCTCGACCACGCCGCGCTGCTCGGCCAGGTCGACAAGCTCACGCAACTCGACCTGGCTGGCGAACGGCCCCTCCCGGAAGCCGCGTCCCGGCGTGACCGCGTTGCCGATCAGGATCAGCAACGAGGCGAGCGGGTTGAGCGCCCGGCCCAGCCAGCGGACCAGCGGCGCCACCGCCCGGCCCACGGCGTACGCGTGCTGCCGGCCGATGGTGCGCGGAGCGACGCCGACCACCACGAAGCTGACCACCGTCATCGCGCCGGCGGTCACCAACGCGGCCCGCCAGCCGGCGCCGAAGCTGTCCACCGCGACCAGCGCCACCAGGGTGGTGGCGGTCAGCTCGGCGAGCAGTCGCAACAGCAGGAGCAGGTTGAGGTGCCGGACGACGTCGCCGGCAACGGCCTGGAGGGTACGGGCGCCCCGCACACCGTCGCGGGCCAGCTCGGCGGCCCGCGCCGGCGAGACCGCGGCGAGCGCGGCCTCGGTCATCGCGATCAGGCCGGCCAGCACCACCAGGCCGGCCGCGAAGACGATCAGCTGCAGGTCGGGAAGGCCGGCGGTGGCACCGGCCGCGAGTAACGGAGGAGTGGACATCACTGGGTGCGGGTCGACCGCCAGCTCGCCAGCAGGCGGGCCTGGAGGGCGAACATCTCCCGCTCCTCCTCCGGCTCGGCGTGGTCGTAGCCGAGCAGGTGCAGGACCCCGTGCACGGTGAGCAGGTGCAGCTCGTCCGCGGAGGCGTGCCCGGCGGTCGCCGCCTGCTTGGCCGCGACCTCGGGGCAGAGCACGATGTCGCCGAGCAGTGCGGGCTCGCCGCCGGCCGGCGCGGACTCGCCCGGCCCGTGGTCGACACTGCCCTCGTCCATGGGGAAGGCGAGCACGTCGGTCGGACCGTCGCCACCCATCCACCGGTGGTTCAGCTCGGTCATGTAGTCGATGTCGACGAGCAGCACTGACAACTCGGCGAGGGGGTTGACCCCCATCTCGTCGAGGGCGTGCCGGGCGACGGCGAGCACGGCATCGGTGTCGACCTCGACACCGGACTCGTTGGCGATCTCGATGGACAACTGCTTTCCTCTGCTTTAGCGGCGGCGGCCGGCCCGGCCGCCCTGGGCGGGTCGCCCGGGCACGGCGTGGACGCCCTGCGCCTGCTGATTCTCCCGCTCGGCGTCCCAGCGGGCGTACGCGTCGACGATCTCCCCCACCAGCCGGTGGCGGACCACGTCGGAGCTGGACAACTGGGAGAAGTGCACGTCGTCGACGTTTTCCAGGATCTCCCGGACGACCCGCAGGCCGCTGCTGGTCCCGCCGGGAAGGTCCACCTGGGTGATGTCACCGGTCACGACGATCTTGGAGTTGAAGCCGAGCCGGGTGAGGAACATCTTCATCTGCTCGGGCGTCGTGTTCTGGGCCTCGTCCAGGATGATGAACGCGTCGGAGAGCGTCCTGCCCCGCATGTAGGCGAGGGGGGCGACCTCGATCGTCCCCTGGGCCATCAGCTTCGGGATCGTCTCCGGGTCGAGCATCTCGTGCAGCGCGTCGTAGAGCGGGCGCAGGTACGGGTCGATCTTCTCGTTGAGCGTGCCGGGCAGGAAGCCCAGCCGCTCACCCGCCTCCACCGCCGGCCGCGTCAGGATGATGCGGTTGACCTGCTTGGCCTGCAACGCCTGAACGGCCTTCGCCATCGCCAGGTAGGTCTTGCCGGTGCCGGCCGGGCCGATGCCGAAGACGATGGTGTGGGTGTCGATCGCGTCGACGTACTTCTTCTGCCCGAGCGTCTTGGGGCGGATGGTGCGCCCGCGACGGGAGAGGATGTTGAGCGTCAGAACCTCGGCGGGCCGCTCGGCGGTGCCCTGCTCGAGCATGCCGACGGTACGCCGGACGGCGTCAGTGGTCAGGGTCTCGCCTTTCTCGATGAGTTCGAGTAGCTCGCTGAAGACCCGCTCGGCGAGGGCGTTGTCCGCGGGGTCACCGGTGATGGTGATCTCATTGCCGCGGACGTGCACGTCACTGGTGACCGAACGTTCGACGAGCCGGAGTATCTCGTCGCCTGCGCCGAGCAGATTGACCATGATCTTCGAGTCGGGCACGGTGATCCTGGTCTGCACCCGGGGCGGGCCGGGAGGTGGGGTGCCGGTCATAGGTTGGGCCGAAGGGCCCTGCGCACCTGCTCTCGATCTCGGCGCCGGCCCTGCTGGCACGGCGTGCGGACGTTACACCCATCGTATCTGTTCAACGTGGGCCGCATCGCGCCCATTTCCGCTGGCCGCGATCAACTCCCGGCCCGGAAGTCGTACCTGTCGAAGGTCTCCTGGTGCCGGGTGAACCGGTACGTCGCCCAGTGCATCCGGACCACCGCGCCGGCCCCGTCCCGGGTCAGTCGCAGCAGCTCACCGGCCTCCCGACCGGAGACCGTGCGGAACACGTCCGGCTGGTCCGGCAGCGCGGTGAAGATCGCCGGCGGCCGTCCGGCCGGGTCGGCGGCCCCGCGGGCCCGCAGAGCGCCGTCGTGCCAGGAGAAGACGTACTCAAAGCCCTCGCCCCACCAGCGGCCGAGCACCCCCCGCAGGGCCGCCGGAGCCGGCGCCCCGGGCCGCCACGGCTCGATCTCGGCCGGGTCGTGCTCGACCGCCGCCGCGAGCAGCCGGTGCGGCAGGTCGAGCACCTCGGTCGCCGTTCCGGAGGAGCCGAGCACCGCGGCACCCATCGCGCCGGGCGTGCCGTCGCCTCCGCGCCGGCCGTAGACGGCGGCGAGGAAACCGGGCATCGCCCCGTCGTGCCCCACGTGCACCACCCGTTCCCCCTGCGGGACGAGGATCAGGCCGAGCCCGAAGCCCGCGCCCCACAGGGTCTCGTCGGTGGTGGTCACCGGCCAGCGCATCTCGTCGAGCGTGGTGGCGGCGAGGACCGCGCCGGCCGGGTCCAGTGCCGCAGGGTCGGCGAGGAACGCCGCCCAGCGGGCCATGTCGGCCGCGGTGCTCCAGAGCTGGGCGGCCGGGCCGACCGCGCCGAAGTCGGTGGGCGGCTCCGGGTGCGCCTCGTCGGAGTACGCGTCGACCAGGAACCCGGTGGCCGCCGTCGACCGCGGGGCCACGCTGGTGTCGGTCAGCCCCAGCGGGGTCAGGATCCGGTCGGTGAGCGACTGCGCCCAACTCCCGCCGCGCAGCCGGGCGACGAGCTGACCGAGCACGGCCAGGCCCAGATTGGAGTAGTGGAACCGCCGGGCCGTCGGCAGCACCCGCTCGGCCCGGTCCAGCTCGGCCACCAACTGGTCGGCGTCCGGCGCGCGCAGGCTGTCCCAGACGTCACCGAACGGCTCGCGTTGCAGGCCGGCGGTGTGCGACAACAACCGGCGGACGGTCAGCTCGCCGTGTGCGGGAAGGTCCAGGTGCCGGCCCACCGGGTCGTCCAGGTCCAGCAGCCCGTCGTCGCGGCACTGGAGGACCAGCACCGCGGTGAAGGTCTTGGTGACCGAGCCGATCCGGAACTGGGTGCCCGGCCCCAACGGGCTGTCCGTGCCTGTCGCGCCGACGGTGCAGTTCCAGAGCGGTCGGTCGGCCCGGTGCAGCGCCGCCGACACCGCCGGCACCCGGGCGTCGGCCTGCACCCTGCGGACCAGCCGACCCAACCGGTCGTACACGTCGGGGACGGCCGTCATGCCAGGTCCCGGGCGAGCATCGGGCCGAGTGGCGCACCACCGAGCAGGTGCGCGTGCACGTGGAACACTTCCTGCCCGCCGTACGCCCCGGTGTTGAACATCAACCGGAAACCGTCACCGAGCAGGCCCTCGTCCTCGGCCACCGCGGCGGACGTCGCCAGCACGTCGGCGGCCAGCGCCGGGTCGCCCTGGGCGAGCGTGGCGACGTCGGCGTAGTGCTCCTTCGGAATGACCAGGACGTGCACCGGCGCCTTCGGGTCGATGTCACGGAAGGCGAGCGTGGTGTCGGTCTCCCGGACCACGGTGGCCGGGATCTCCCCGGCGACGATGCGGCAGAACAGGCAGTCGGATCCCATCGGGGCAGTGTAGGAGGGGAGATGGCGGCTGAGGCAGGATGGCCGGCATGACGGATCGAGCGGTACTCGTGACCGGTGCCTCACGCGGGATCGGCCGCGCGGTGGCGATGGCGTTCGCGGCCAGCGGCGACCGGGTGGCAATCCACCACCGCGACTCCGCCGAGGCGGCCGAGAAGGTGCGCGCGCAGCTGCCCGGCGACGGGCACGTGGTGGTCCGCGCCGACCTCACCGACCCGGACTCGGTCCGGGCCATGGTCGACCGGGCCGCCGAGCTGCTCGGCGGGCTGGACGTGCTCGTCAACAACGCCGGGACGTACGGCGACCGGGACGACCCGCACCCGATCTTCGGCGCGTCCTACGAGCAGTGGCAGCAGCGCTGGCAGCAGGTGCTGGCGACCAACCTGACCGGTGCCGGCAACGTCACCTGGTGCGCCGCCCAGCACATGCGCGAGCGCGGCGGTCGGATCGTCAACGTCTCGTCGCGGGGCGCGTTCCGGGGCGAGCCGGACCAGCCGGCGTACGGCGCCAGCAAGGCCGGGCTGAACGCCCTGGGCCAGTCCCTCGCCGTGGCGCTCGCGCCGTACGGCATCACGGTCGCCACCGTCGCGCCAGGCTTCGTGGCGACCGACATGACCACCGAGCACCTGCGCGGCGAGCAAGGCGCGGCCATCCGGGCCCAGAGCCCGTTCGACCGGGTGGCCCAGCCGGAGGAGATCGCCGCCGCCGTGCACTGGCTCGCCTCGCCGCAGGCCGAGTGGGCGTCCGGCACGATCGTCGACCTCAACGGCGCGTCCTACCTGCGGAGCTGAGGGAAGGTCAACGCCGCACCCGATGGGTCCCTCGGTTTCCACCCACGGGTGCAGCCACGCCGGTTCCCGCCGCTCCGGCCCCGGGAAGCTGCCCAGACGAAGTGGGCAGGACAGGACCACCAGGCATGCCTCAGGCGGCGACGCCGAGTTCCGACTGGACCTCGCTCAGTCGATGCCTTCGACGATGCGGAAGTCGCGCTCGACGCCGTCGGAGAGGGCGACCAGCGCCTCCTGGTAGGCCGCACTCTCCCGTGCCGCGACGGCCTGCTCGAAGCTGTCGAACTCGACAACGACGGTGCGCTCGGCGATTCCGCCGTCGTATGCGGCGACCCGGCCGCCACGGACGAGGGTCCGACCGCCCCAGGCCCTGGCGGCCGGACCGGCCAGCTCGTTGTAAGCGGCCAGCTTCTCGGGGTCCGAAATGGTGCGGTAGACGCTGACCCAGTAGCCCTTGGGCATGGAACCTCCACTGTTGGGATGAGTGCATCCAACTTACGGGTTGGTCCCGGACGAGCGTGGGCCCGCGAGAGCGAGGCTGGTCAGCGTCGTGATCACCATGGCGCCGATGCCGACCAGCGCCGCGGTGGTGTAGGCGCTGCCGACGGGAAGAGGTGGCCGGGCAGCCGCGTGGGTCAGGTCACCAGCGGCCGAGGCGGGTGGCGAGCACGCTGAGCGCCGCCACGCCGGCGGTCGAGGTGCGCAGCACGGCCGGGCCGAGCCGGACCACTCGCCCGCCCGCCTCCCGGAAGGCCGTCAGCTCGGCCGGCGCGATGCCACCCTCGGGGCCGACGACCAGGACGATCTCACCGGCGGGCGGCAGCTCGGCGGTGCTGAGCCGCTCCTCGGCCTCCTCGTGCAGCACGAACCCGGCGGCGGCGCCGGCGATCCGGCGGGCGACGGTGGCGGTGGACTCGTCCGGCGCGCCGGCCACCACGGGCAGCCACGGCCGGCGGGCCTGCTTGGCGGCCTCCCGAGCGGTGGACACCCACTTTTCCCGGGCGCGTACGCCCCGGTCGCCACGCCACTGGGTCACCGAGCGGGACGCCGCCCAGGGCACGATCTCGTCCACGCCGACCTCGGTCATCGCCTGCACCGCCAGCTCACCGCGGTCGCCCTTGGCGATGCCCTGCACCGCCACGATCCGGGGGACCGGCGCGTCCGCGTACCCCCGGGAGGTGATGGTGACCTCCAGGGTGCCCCGGCCGACGGCGGTGACCACGGCGGCGGCCGTGCCACCCCGACCGTCGGCGAGCAGCAGCTCCTCGCCGACGCGCAGTCGCTGCACGGTGGCGGCGTGGTGCCCCTCCGGGCCGTCCAGGGTCAGCGCGTCGCCGGTGGGCAGCGCCTCCACCAGGAACAGCGGCGCGGACACCTCAGGCGTGCCCGTTGAACGCGTCGCGCATCCGGGAGAAGAAGCCGCCCTGCTTGGACAGCTCGGCGACCTCCTCACCGCGGGTCTTGGCGAAGTCGCGCAGCATCTTTTCCTGGTCCGGGTCGAGCTTGGTCGGGGTCCGCACGTCCAGGTGCACGTAGAGGTCGCCTCGGCCGGTGCCGCGCAGGTGCGGCACGCCCCGGGCGCGCAGTCGCAGCGTGCTGGCCGGCTGGGTGCCGGCCTTGACGTCGACCGTCTCCTCGCTGTCCAGGGTCTTGATGGTCAGGCGGGTGCCGAGCGCCGCCGCCGTCATCGGCACGGTGACCCGGCAGTGCAGGTCGTCGCCCTTGCGGGAGTAGACGTCGTGTGGCCGTTCGTGGATCTCCACGTAGAGGTCACCGGCGGTGCCGCCACCCGGGCCCACCTCGCCCTGCTGGGCCAGCCGGATCCGCATGCCGTCCTCGACGCCGGCCGGGATCTTGACGGTCAGCGAACGGCGGGTGCGCACCCGGCCGTCGCCGGCGCAGGTGGGGCAGGGGTGCGGGATGGTGGTGCCGTAGCCCTGGCACACGGTGCACGGCCGGGCGGAGACCACCTGGCCGAGGAAGGTGCGCTGCACCGACTGCACCTCGCCCCGACCGGCACACGCCTCGCAGGTCGCCAGGTGGGTGCCGGCGGCCGTGCCGGCGCCGGAGCAGGTGGTGCAGAGCACGGCGGTGTCGACGGTGATCGGGGCCTCGACGCCGAACGCCGTCTCGTGCAGGTCCAGTTCGAGTCGCAGGATCGCGTCGGCACCCGGGCGGGTCCGTGGACGGGGGCCGCGCGCCCCACCGGCCGCGCCACCGAAGAACGCGTCCATGATGTCCTGGAAACCGACGAACGGGCCGGCGCCACCGGGGCCACCCGGGCCGCCGGCGCCACCGCCGCCCGGGGCGAGCGGGTCGCCACCCAGGTCGACGATCTGCCGCTTCCGGTCGTCCGAGAGGACCTCGTACGCCGCGTTGATGTCCTTGAACTTCTCCTGAGCCTCCGGGTCCGGATTGACGTCCGGGTGGAACTGGCGCGCCAGCTTGCGGTAGGCACGCTTGATCTCGTCATCGGAGGCTTCCCGGCTGACACCGAGGATGCCGTAGTAGTCCCTGGCCACTGCGTTCCGTGTCCTCATGTTCGTCTCGCGTTGCGCCGATCCGGCGGCAAACAGCCGGCCGTCGGCCCTGACTGGTCAGTTCTGGGCCAGCAACTCGCCCACGTAGCGTGCCACGGCGCGCACCGTGGCGATGGTGCCGGGGTAGTCCATCCGGGTGGGTCCCAGCACTCCCAGGCCGCCGACGATCGTGGTGCCTGGGCCGTACCCGGTGCTGACCACCGAGGCGGCCCGCAGGTTGTCGAACTCGTTCTCGTCGCCGATCAGCACCCGGGTCGTGCTCGGCTCCGTCTCACCGATGAGCTTGAGGAGCACGACCTCCTCCTCCAGCGCCTCCAGGATCGGACGCAGCGAACCCTGGAAGTCGAGCAGGCCGCCCCGGGTGAGGTTCGCGGTGCCGGCCAGCGCGATGCGTTCCTCGTGCCGCTCGACAAGCGTCTCCAGAAGGACGGTGGAGAGCGTGGTCATCGCCGGGCGCAACTCGGCCGGCACCTCCTCGACGAGCGCCTGCACCAACGGCGGCGTGTCGGACAGCCGCGCGCCGGCGAGCTTCTCGTTTGCCAGCCGGCGCAGGTCGATGACGTCGTCGGCCGGCACCGGACCGGGCAGCTCCACCAGCCGCTGCTCGACCCGCCCGGTGTCAGCGATCATGACGAGCATCAGCCGGGTGGTGGAGATCGGCACCAGCTCCAGGTGCCGGACCGAGGAGCGGGCCAGGCTCGGGTACTGCACGACGGCCACCTGCCGGGTCAACTGGGCGAGCAGCCGCACTGTGCGGTGCACCACGTCGTCGAGATCGACAGCGCCGACCAGGAAGCGCTCGATGGCCCGACGTTCGGCCGGGCTGAGCGGCTTGACCCGGGACAACCGGTCGACGAAGAGCCGGTAGCCGCGGTCGGTGGGCACCCGGCCGGCACTCGTGTGCGGCTGCCGGATGTAGCCCTCCTCCTCCAGCACGGCCATGTCGTTGCGGACCGTGGCCGGGGAGACCCCGAGCTGGTGCCGCTCGACAAGCGCCTTGCTGCCGACCGGCTCCTGGGTGGAGACGTAGTCCTCGACGATCGCGCGGAGCACGGCGAGCTTCCGGTCGTCGAGACCCATCCTCCGCACCTCCTGTCGCACGTCGGCCGCCGGGGCCGTGGGGCCCGGCATAGCCGTCCTGGCACTCGACTGTAGCGAGTGCCAGTCTACGTCGGCGTACCCGCCGGCGCGATGATCAACGGCCGCCCACTGGTGCGGCGTTGCCACGGACCCCTACCGTGACATCCATGACTGAACCTCCTCGCCCTCCCGGCGCGGGTGACCCCGGCAACTACCCGCCGGAGCCGACCTCTCCCAGCTCGTACCCGTCGGCCGAGCCACCCACCGCACCACTGTCCGGGGCGCCTGGCCCGGGCGGCTATCCCCCGGCTGGTGGCTATCCGCCGCCCACCGGTGACCAACCGCCGTCAGGCGGCTACCCCCCGGCGGGGGGCTATCCGCCGCCCGGTGGTTACCCGCCGCCCGGTGGCTACCCTGCTGGCGGATATCCGACCGGCGGCGCCTACGGCGGCCCCGGTGGCGGCTTTGCCAGCAACGAGGACAAGACCTGGGCGCTCGTCGCGCACTTCGGCGGCGCCGCCGGCATGATCCTCAGCGGTGGGGTGCTGGGTTGGATCGGCCCGCTGGTGGCGCTGCTGGCCCGCGGCAACCAGTCCCCGACGGTGCGGGCGCACGCCGCGGCGGCGCTCAACTTCCAGCTCATCTGGTCGGTCGTCGGCGTGGTCGGCTGGGTGCTGTCCTGCATCCTGATCGGCTTCATCGGGGTCGGGGCCGCCATCATCCTCGGCGCCGTGTTCGGCATCATCGCCGGCATCAAGGCCAACGAGGGTCAGCTCTACCGCTACCCGCTCTCGGCCAGCTTCATCAAGTGACCCGGGTCGGCCGCTCCCCCGGCCGGTCCGGTGCTCCGCTGCCCCGGTCCGGGGCAGCGGGGCTGGCTCAGGGCAGCAGGTCGCGCACCACCGCGTCGGCGAGCAGCCGCCCGCGCAGGGTGAGCACCGCCCGACCGGCGGCGTACTCGTCGGCGGCCAGCAGGCCGCCGGCAAGTGCCCGCTCGGCGCCCGCCCGTCCGGTGGCGTCGAGCACCGCGAGCGGCAGGCCGCTGGCGAGCCGCAGCCGGAGCATCACGTCCTCCATGTGCGTCTCGTCGGCCGTGAGCACCTCCCGGGCCAGGCCGGGAGACGCGCCCTCGGCCAACCGCTTGGCGTACGCCGAGGGGTGCTTGACGTTCCACCAGCGCACCCCGCCGACGTGGCTGTGCGCCCCCGGCCCCAGCCCCCACCAGTCCGCGCCGGTCCAGTAGAGCAGGTTGTGCCGGCACCGGGCGTCGTCGGTGCGAGCCCAGTTGGAGACCTCGTACCAGGACAGCCCGGCCGCGTCGAGCGCGGCCTCCGCGGCCAGGTAGCGGTCCGCGGCCACGTCGTCACTCGGGTACGCCAGTTCGCCGCGCCGCATCCGGGCGGCGAGCCGGGTGCCGTCCTCGACGATCAGGGCGTACGCGCTGACGTGGTCCACCCCGGCGGCCACGACCTGCTCCAGCGAGGCGGCGAAGTCCTCCGGCCGCTCCCCCGGGGTTCCATAGATCAGGTCCAGGTTGACGTGCTCGAATCCGGCGTCACGCGCTTCCAGTGCGGCAGCGGTGGCCCGGCCGGCGCTGTGCTTGCGGTCCAGGATCGCCAGCACCCCCGGGGAGGCGGACTGCATACCCAGCGAGATCCGGGTGTAGCCGGCGGCCCGCAGCAGCTTCAACGATTCGGGGGTGACCGACTCCGGGTTGGCCTCGGTGGTCACCTCGGCGTCGGCGGCCAGCCCCCAGGTGCGGTCGATGCCGTCGAGGATGCGGGCCAGGTCGTCGGCGGGGAGCAGGGTGGGGGTGCCGCCGCCGACGAAGACGGTGTCGACCCGGGGCGGCGGGGTGTCGCCGAGCACCCGGGCAGCGAGCGCCAGCTCGGCCAGGACGGTGTCGGCGTACCCCTCGCGGCTGGCGCCGCCGCCCAGCTCGGCCGCGGTGTAGGTGTTGAAGTCGCAGTAGCCGCAGCGGCTGGCGCAGAACGGCACGTGGACGTACACGCCGAAGCCGCGCGCGCCGACCGCCGTGGTGGCGGTGGCGGGCAGCGATCCGTCGACGGGGACGGTCTCACCTTCTGGAAGGACGCCGGGCATGGCCACTAGTGTGCCCGGCATGACCTCTCCCGACGTCCTCGTGCGGGTCGCCACGGCCCGTGGGGTGACCACCCTCACCCTGGACAGCCCGCACAACCGCAACGCGCTCTCCACCGGGCTCATGAAGCAGTTGCTGGCCGGGCTGGGCGACGCGGTCGCCGACGAGACGGTCCGGGCGATCGTGCTCGACCACACCGGTCCGGTCTTCTGCTCGGGAGCGGACCTGAAGGAGACGGCTGCGGCGTACGCCAGCGGCGCGGTGCCCGCCGGGATGCTTGGCGACGTGCTCGCGGCGGTCTGGGAGTGCCCGAAGCCGGTGCTGGCCCGGGTGGGTGGGCCGGCGCGGGCCGGTGGGCTGGGTCTGATCGCCGCCGCCGACCTGGCGGTCTGCGCCGACGAGGCGACGTTCGCGTTCACCGAGGTGCGGATCGGGGTGATTCCGGCGGTGATCTCGGCGACCGTGCTGCCCAGGCTGCACCCGCGCGCCGCCGCCGAGCTGTACCTGACCGGAGACACCTTCGACGGCCGGCGGGCCGCCGAGATCGGCCTGGTCACGGCCAGCGTGCCGGCGGACGGGCTGGACGACGCGGTGCGGCGGTACTGCGACTCGCTGGTGCGCGGCGCGCCGGGCGCGTTGGCCGGCGCGAAGGAGTTGCTGCGCCGGCCGGGCACCGCCGAGCTGCGTGCCGACCTGGCCCGGCTGTCCGCCCTCTCGACCGGCTACTTCCTCTCCGACGAGGGGCGCGAGGGGGTCCTGGCCTTCCGGGACAAGCGATTGACTCGATGGGTGGCCGCTCTGGACGGTGGCTCCGCTGATCTTGCCGGGTAGGCGTTGCTCTCCGCGCGCCGTGCGCGCGGCTTGATCGACTCGGTCTTCGTGAGGTCGGGGTGTCGAGTGCCTCTGGATACCGCGACTGCGCCGAAGCCGAGTCGATCACGGCGCGGGTTCGCCACCGCGGGCGGCGGCTGATCCGGCGGGACGCCGCCGGTGCTGCGGCGTCCCGGCGTCCGGTGGGGTCACCAGGCGGTCGCGCCGCCGTCGACCGGGTAGTTCGCCCCGGTGATGTACGACGCCCGGTCGGAGGCGAGGAACACCACCAGTTCGGCGACCTCCTCGGGTTGGGCGAACCGCTTGAGCAGCGTCTTGCCGGTGATCGCGTCCCGAGCCGCCTGGTTGTCACCCAGGTCGCGCTCACTCGCGGGGCTGATGATCGGCCCCGGGCTGACCGCCACCGCGCGGATCCCGTGCGGCGCGCCTTCGAGCGCGAGCTGTCGCGTCAGGCCGATGACGCCGGCGTTGGCGGCGGTGTGACCCACCATCGGGGGGACGTGACCGGCGATCATGCCGGCCATGGAGGCGGCGTTGATGATGACGCCACCGCCGCGCTGGACCAGGTGCGGCCAGGCGAACTTCGACACGAAGTACGGGATGTCGAGTTCACCGGTGATGGTGTACCGCCAGTCCTCGACGGAGAAGTCCGGCATCGGGCCGAAGCGGAGCGCGGCCGCGTTGTTGTAGACCACGTCGAGCCCGCCGTAGGCCACGGCGGCCTCCTCGACGAACTCCCGCACCTGTTCCGGATCGGTGAGGTCGACCGGCGCGATGCCGGTCATCTCACCGCCGGCGTTGCGGACGAGTTCGACAGTCTCGTCGTTGCCGGCGACCTGGATGTCGGCTCCGACGACCTTCGCGCCCTCCCGGGCGAAGATCTGCGCGGCGACGCGTCCCAGACCGCCGCCGGTACCGGTGATCAGCACAACCTTGCCGTCGAGCGTTCCCATGGAACTCCTCCTTGCTCCGTGACCCGGCTTGGTCGGCGTCGCGTACCACCGGGCGGGCCAGCGATTGACATGTCAACCGTAGTAACTGCTTGACCGGTCAACCACTTCCCCGCTCACCCGAGGCGGTGACCTGCACGACAGACCGGCGGCCGAGACGCAGGACCCTCCCCTCCTGGCCGGCGACGACCGGCACCAGACGCCTTGGATTGTCGTTGAGCAAGGGAGCGCGGGAGAGCGATTCGGGCAGGTGAGACCGCGCCCGGAGCGGGAATGCCTCGATCGGAACGCGTCGGCGGAGCCGACCCCGAACCGGGGCGGAGCCGCCGAGCCGGCCTCGAACCGCTCGAACGACCCGTTGGGCGCGACGGGGACGTACGCTTGGCAGACTTGTCGATCTGGGGGTGTGGGTGCGAACTCGGGCAGCCGTTGCGGGTGGAGTGGTCCTCATCCTCGTCGCCGTGATCGCGATCTGGCTCGTCGTACGACAGGTCGGGGGCGGCCTACAGCTACCACTCGCGGCACGCAAGTGCACGGTGCAGGCCGACGGCCGGGTCGCCCTGGACGCCGACCAGATGGCGAACGCGGCGACCATCGCGGCGATCGGCGCCCAACGCGGCATGCCCGAGCGGGCCGTGGTGGTCGCGCTGGCCACGGCGTACCAGGAGTCCGGGCTGCGCAACCTCGCCGACGGCGACCGCGACTCGGTGGGCCTGTTCCAGCAGCGGCCGAGTCAGGGCTGGGGCACCTCGGCGCAGATCCGCGACCCGCGCTACGCGGCCAACCGGTTCTACGCGGCGCTCAAGAAGGTCCGCGGCTGGGAGAAGATGCGCGTCACCGACGCCGCCCAACGGGTGCAGCGCTCGGCCTTTCCCGAGGCCTACCAGAAGTGGGCGGACGACTCCGAGGTGCTCAGCCGGGCCCTGATGGGCGACGCCACCGGCGCGGTCGCCTGCACTGTGGCGCGTACCCCGGTGATGCACGGGGCGGCGGCGGCCGCGCAGCTCACCCGCAACCTCGGGCTGGACTGGGGGTTGAAGGGGCTCGACCCGAACGACCCGACCGGGCTGACGGTGACTCCGGGCGACCAGCGCGACGGCTGGCGGTACGCGCACTGGCTGGTCTCGCACGCCCAGGACCACGGGGTGAAGCGGGTCCGCTTCGGCGACCTGGAGTGGACCGCCCGGGGCGGCACCTGGGGGCGGGTGAACGGCCAGCAGGACTCCGCCGGCCAGGTGGTGGCCGAGGTGTTCAACGAGGGGTGACCGGGCCGGATCTCTTAACCGGCAGTCACCGCACAATCGGACAAAAACCGGCAAAGACCCCTACCGATCACGGAAATCTCACTTAACGCAGCCTCCTCACTGCGTGGGGTTCCACCCGGGGCCCGCTCACGCACCACACCCTCCCCGACGCCGTGGCCATCGCGTTACGATCGGCGGCCTGTGCCAGAAAAAGGTTTCACCTCATGGGGAGGGGTACGACGCGGTGTTCGATTACGGCGACCGGACCGGTTACGAACCGATCAGCGACACTGACCGCAAGGAGTTCCACGAGCAGGGTTTCCTCCTGCTGCGCAACGTCCTGACGGAGGACCACCGGGCGGCGCTGGAGGCGGCGGTCGACCGCGTCTACGCGGAGGAGCAGGCCAAGGGCACCACCAAGAAGGACGGCACCCTGCACCTGCTGGGCTTCCTGGAGCGCGACGAGCTCTTCGGCGAGCTGCTCACCCACCCGATCGCCTTCCCGTACATGTGGGGGCTGGCCGGCTGGAACATCTACACCCACCACAACCACCTGGACGTCACCCCGCCGGCCGCCGAGCCGGAGAAGCCGTACTGGGGTTGGCACCAGGACGGGTACCGCCAGAACTCCGACCCGGAGACGATGGACCCGAACCTGCCCCGCCCGATGTTCTCGCTGAAGGTCGCGTACGTGCTGTCGGACCTCTCCGAGACCGGCCGCGGCGCCACCAAGGTCATCCCGGGCAGCCACCTGAAGAACTCGCTGCCCCGGCCGGCGGACCTCACCGTGCAGAACCCCGACCCCGAGGGCACTGTGGAGATCACCGCCAACCCGGGCGACGCCTTCATCTTCGACCGCCGGCAGTGGCACTCGCGCTCGACGAACCTGTCGACGATCACCCGCAAGATGCTCTTCGTCGGCTACACCTACCGGTGGATCCGTCCGCTGGACGAGCTGCACCCCGACGTGAACGGCGAGTGGTACCGCAACCGCACCCCCGTGCAGCGCCAGCTCATCGGTGAGGGCACCCACACCGCCAACTACTGGGGCATCAACTGGGACGGGTACGTCGACGACGAGATCCCGCTGCGCAAGGAACTCAAGGAGCGCGGCCTGCTCGACCGCAACATCCCCTGGCTCCGCTGACCTCCCGCTCGTAGAACGGCCCCCTGCCACCGCTTGACGACGGCAGGGGGCCGTTCCGTGTCCGCGGACCCGACCACCCGGGCCGAGCCCGTTCCGGACCACCGGAGACCGCACTGTCGGTAGCGTGGCGGGTGCGCAGGCCGGGGCGCGGCGCCCCCGCCCCAGGGCGCGGGGTGGCACAGGAGGCAGTCGCAGTGACGTCCGCTCCGCTCCCCCGGATCCTCCGCCGCCGGGGCGAGCCGGCATACCCGACCTTCCTGGAACTCTTCTTCGACCTGGTCTACATCTTCATGTTCTCCCGGCTCGCCGCCAGCCTGGCCACCGACCTCACCGTCCGGGGTGCGTTGCAGACCGTAGTCCTCCTGCTGGCCGCCTGGTGGGTCTGGGTGCTGACCGCGTGGCTCACCGACCTGTTCAACCCCCGACTGCCGATCATCCAGGCCACCACCCTGCTGGTCATGCTCGGCACCCTGCTGATGGCGATCGCCACGCCGTACGCCTTCGGCCGGTACGGGTGGCTCTTCGTCGCCGCGTACTTCGGCATCCACCTGGTCCGGGACGCCGTCCTGATCCCCGGCACCCGGGTGAACCGTCCGATCCAGGCGCGCAGCGTCCGGGTGTTCTTCTGGTTCGGCGTCACCGTGGCGCCGTGGGTGGCCGGCGTGTTCGTGGACGAGACGGCTCGACTGGTGCTCTGGTCGCTCGCGGCGGCGGTCGACCTCGGCTCGGCCCGGTTCGGCTGGCCGACGCCGGGGCTGGGGCGTACCGAACTCGCCAGCCAGATCTTCACCGGGGTGCACCTCTCCGAACGGCACCGGGCGATCTTCATCGTCGCGCTCGGCGAGTTGATCCTGAGCACCGGCACGGGGCTGGCCGGCAGCGGGTTCACGGCCGGCCAGGTGACCACCGGCGCGGTCGCGTTCGTCAGCGCGGTCCTGCTCTTCCAGCTCTACTTCCAGCGGGTCCAGCGGATCCTTGCCCCACCCAGCGTCGCCACGGTGGAGCGGGTCCGCTCCGGCACCTCCACCTCGTACAGCCACCTGGTGATGGTGGCCGGGGTGGTGTTGGTCTCGACCGGCACCTCGCTCGTTATCGCTCGGCCGTTCGGTCGTGCCCCGGTCGAGTTGACGGTCGCCATCCTCGGCGGGCCGGCCCTGTTCCTGCTCGGCACCGTTCTGTTCGACGCCGTGGTGACCGGCCGGACCCTCTGGTCCCGGGTGCTGGCGGTCGTGGTGCTGTGCGCCCTGATGGCCCCCGCCACACTCCTGCTGCCGCCCCTGGCCGCCCTGATGCTGGCGAACGTGGTGCTGCTGCTCACCCTGGTCGGGGAGGGGCTGGCCGCGCGAGACCACCCGGTCCGGGCCGCCGCGCCATGACGAGGCGGGGCGTCCCGCCGCCGTACCGGGTTACCGCAGCATCGGCGGTGCCGGCGCACGCGCGTGGCGACGGGTGCTCACCAGGTTCGCCGCGGCGATCAGGAGCAGCACCGTCATGGCGAGCAGCGCGACAATGACCGGCGGCAGCAGGGGTGTGGTCGGCGCCAGACACGCCAGCAGCACCACGCCGGCCAGCCGGGACCGGGAGATCCGTCCGAACACGGTGAAGTCGAGGACGCCGCGGCCGACCAGGTACAGCGCGGGGCCGCCGAGGATGACCGCGGCCCACGCCGGCGGGGTCTCGCCCAACGGGCGGCTCACCACGAGGTGGCTGGTGACCGCCGCGCCGATGATTCCGGCCACCATGATCAGATGGGTGACCGCGGCGGACTGGGTGAGCAGCGCCGGGTTCGTCGATCGGGCGATCGCGTCGGTCAGCAGCTCACCGGCGCGGTAGATGTAGATCCGCCACATCAACACGACAGTGGTGAACACCACGAGCAGCGCCCAGCCGCGCTCCAGCGTGTACTCGCTCATGCTGAAGGTCGTTCCGGTCACGAAGATCGAGACACCGAGCGCGACGATGACGAACTGCCGGTACCGCTCGGCCACCCGGGCGCCGACCAGCCGCCAGTCGCGCGCTCGTGAGCGGCCGATCCGGGGCACCGGCCAGCCGAACACGGCCGCGGAGTACTCGACGACGGCAGCGAGCACCCAGATCGCCAACTGCCCCGATCCGCCGACGAGCGCCCCACCGATCCAGCCGACACCGGCGATGGCCTCCCAGATCAGGATCCGGATGCTGCGCCGCGGCGGCCTCCTGTGCGAGATGACCAGGACGTAGTAGGCCGAGGCGCTGAGGTGGATGACCACGTACGTGGTCGCGAAGAACAGCCCGTGATCGCCGTACGCGTCGGCCGCGAGCGCGGCCAACAACAGACTGACCGCCGCCACCCAGATGAACTGTCCCTGCCCGGCCGGGCGGGTGAGGTTGATGCTGTCCGCGCCCCAGACGGTCAACGCCCAGATCATCGTGAACGCGAGCAGCAGCACCAGCGTCTCGGCGAGGCCGGTCCAGCTCAGGTTCTCGGCCAGCATGGTCGCCAGGGTGACAAGCGCGAAGACGTAGACGAGGTCGAAGAAGAGTTCCAGGAACGCCGGACGCTCCAGGCCCGGATCGGGGGGTGACGCCGCTGCGGCATCGCCGTCCGTCGCCGTCGACATCGCGCTCCACCCGGTCCCCCGCCGCATGCCCTCGGTAGGGACAATACGGGCAACCGTCCGCCGTCGGTCCCGTCCTCAGGTTCTTGCCGGCCGCCAGCTAGCCGACCTGGGCAGAAAGGCCGCGTGTCGGGGCGGCGGCGCGCTCAGCCGCGGGAGGCGAGGCGGCGACGGGCCCGCTCCCGGATCGGTTCCGGCAGGCCCTCCGCGTCGAGCAGCCGGGGCAGCAGCTCCGGCTCCAGGCTGGTCGCCCGGAACACCTCGCCGATGGTCACGCCGTGCGCAGGCCGCTCCACCACCTCGACCGGGTCACCCGGGCCGACCTCGCCCTCCCGCAGCACCCGCAGGTAGGCGCCGGGCAGCGCCCGCGCGGTGAACCGCTTGATCAGATCCGGTACGCCCCAGAACCCGGCGAAGGTGGTGCAGGGCGTCCGCGGCTTGGTGACCTGGAGCAGGGCGGAACCGACCTGCCACTGCTCACCGATCACCGCGCCGGTCACGTCCACCGCGTAGGTGGTCAGGTTCTCGCCGAAGCCACCGGGCCGTACGGCCCGGCCCAGCTCGGCCGCCCACCAGGCGGCGTCTTCCTCCGCGTAGGCGTAGACCGCCTGGTCAGGACTGCCGTGATGGGCTCGCTCGCCGATGAAGTCACCGACCACCCCGTCGGTGCGGATCAGCACCGGGCCGTCCACCGGACGCTTGTCGATGCCGCTACGACCGCTCGCGTCGCCGGCCCACCGCGCCTCGGTCACGATGCCGAGGTTCACCGCTGCCACCCTGCCCGTCATGACCGTCAGCCTAACGGCGGGTCGAGGCCCGAAGCGCGCCGCGGAGGCCTCCCCGGCCGTCGGTGGTCGCGGTCGGGTCGGCGGCGTACGTGATCGGTCTGGCCGTCGTCGTGGGCGGCCGGTCAGCCCTTGACGGCTCCGGCCACCAGACCGGAGACCATCCGCCGCTGCACCAGCAGGAAGAAGATGATGACGGGCAGGGTGAACAGGGTGGACGCGGCCATCACCGGCCCCCAGTTGGTGTCGTCGCGGCCGAAGAAGAACGTCATCGCCACCGGCAGCGTGTAGCTGCCCTGGTCGTTGATGAACGTCAACGCGAAGATCAGTTCGTTCCACGCCGTGATGAAGGAGAAGATGCTGGTAGCGACCAGGCCGGGCGCGACAAGCGGAAACAGGACCCGGCGGAAGATCTGGGCACGGCTCGCGCCGTCGATGGCCGCCGCCTCCTCCAGCTCCTTGGGCACGGCGGCGACGAAGCCGCGCAGCATCCAGACCGCGAACGGCAGCGAGAAACCGAGGTACGTGAGGATCAGGCTGGGCAGGGTGTTGTAGAGCCCCAGCCGTTGGATCATCAGGAACAGCGGGATGACCAACGCCTCCAGCGGGATCATCTGCACCACCAGCAGCATGATCAGGAAGCTGGTCCGCAGCTTGAAGCGGAACCGCGCCACAGCGGTCGCGGCGAGCAACGCGACAAGCCCACTGAGCACCACTGTGGAGACCGCCACCAGCGCGCTGTTGAGGAAGAAGTCGAAGAAGCTCACGCCGGGGATCAGGTTGCCGGTCAGGATCTCCCGGTAGTGCGCAAGCGTCGGGTGGGTCGGCACCGGCTGCGGGGTGGCCGAGAAGATCTCGTTGCTCGGCTTCAGCGACGTCGAGATCATCCAGTAGACCGGGAAAGCCGCGAAGAGCGCGACCAGCAGCCCGGCGGCGTTGAGGGCTACCTTCTTCACGACTCGTCCTCCTGCCTGAGCACCATCCGTACGTAGAAGCCGGTCACCACGAGCAGGATCAGCGTGAGGATCACCGCGATGGCCGCGCCGAGTCCGTACTTCGGCGGTGGGGAGAAGGCCTCGGCGTACGAGTAGATGGCGAGCATGAACGTCGGCCGGTCCTGGGTGCCGCCGGCCAGGACGAACTGCTGGGTGAAGACCTTGAAGTCCCAGATGGTGGAGAGCACGATCAGGATCCCGAAGACCGGGCGCAGCAGCGGGAAGGTGATCTTCCAGAAGACCCGCCACGGGCTGGCGCCGTCCACCCGGGCCGCCTCGTGCAGCTCGCTCGGCACGCTCTTGAGACCGGCGAGCACGCTCACCGCGATGAACGGGAACGAGTGCCAGACCACCACCAGGGTGAGGATGGCGAAGAAGAGCAGTGGTGAGTTGAACCAGCCGTAGCCGGTCCAGTCGCTACGACCGAACAGGCTGTTGGAGAGCCCGTCCGGCAGCGCGTTGAACAACCACGTGACCAGGCCGCTCGTGTCGTCGAAGATCCACTTCCACACGATGGTGCCGGTCAGTGCCGGGGTGGCCCAGGCGAGCATCACGCAACTGGCCACGAAGGTCGCCATCTTGCGGCCGAGTCGGTTGAGCCGGCCACCGCGCGCCCCGCCCCGCGTGCCCCCGCTCGTCCCGCCACTCGCCCCGCCACTTGATTGACTCGACTTTCATGAAGTCGCGGTATCAGGCGACCTGGGATACCGCGACATCAATGAAACCGAGTTGATCAAGCGGCGGGACGGTGAGGCGGGCGGGCGAGTACGGTTTCCGCGCGCCCGGTTCAGGGCACCGGCACCAGCTCCGGGGTCGGGGCCGGCGGGTCGGCCGGCGCGGGCGCGGGTCGCTGGCGGAGGAAACGCGGGGCCCACCAGTTCGCATCGCCGAGCATGGTCATCAACGCGGGCAGCACCACTCCCCGGATGATCGTGGCGTCCAGCAGGATCGCCGCCGCCAGACCGATGCCGAGTTGCTTCATGTCGATCGTGCTCAACGTGGCGAAGATCGAGAACACGCCGACCATCACGATCGCCGCGCTCGTCACCACCCCGGCCGACGAGGTGATCCCGTACGACACGGCGTCGCGGTTGGGCATGCCGGCCCGGATCCCCTCGCGGATCCGACTGACCACGAAGACGTGGTAGTCCATCGAGAGGCCGAAGAGCACCACGAAGAGGAACAGCGGCAGCCAGGACACGATCGCGCCCATCGAGGTGAAGCCGAGCAGCCCCTCGGCCCACTCGCCCTGGAAGACAAGCACCAGCAGCCCGTACGCGGCACCTGCGGAGAGCAGGTTCAGCACGATCGAACTCGCCGCGACCACCACCGACCGGAACGTGAACACCATGACCAGGAAGGTCAGCACCAGCACGAAGCCCATCACCAGTGGCAACTTCCCCCGGACGTGAGCGGCGTAGTCCTCACTGTCGGCCACGCTGCCGCCGACCGCGTACTCGATGCCGGGGATGCCCCGCAGCTCCGCCGGGACCAGGTCCGCGCGCAGCTTCTCCAGCGACCGCACCGACCGGTCGTCCCGACTGGCGTACGGGGTGGCGACGTCGAGGACCGACACCCGCCGGTCGGCCGACACCTCGATCTTCGGGCCGTCCGCCTCGGCCGGGGCGAACAGCGGATCGCCGGCGGTCCGGGTGGACAGCTCGGTGAGAGCGGCGCGAACCCGGTCGGCCTGCTCGGCCGGTGCCCGGACGGCCACCACGTGGTTGGTGCCGGTACTCGGGAACGCGGCGGTGAGCCGGTCGTACGCCTGCATGGCCGGGGTGGTGCGGGGCAGGTCCTCCATGCCGGGGAACTTCAGCTTCATGCCGAGAGCCGGCGCGGCCAACGCGAGCAGCAGGCCCACCGAGATGACGAGCGTCACCACCGGAGCGCGCAGCGCCGGCCGCAGCAGCGCCGGCCACAGCCGAGGTGTACGGGGCTCGCCGTGCCGGCCGGTGCGCGGGGCGGTCAGTCGCCAGAGCAGCGGCACCCGGGGCCGGTCGACCCAGCGGCCGAGCCTGGCCAGCAGGGCAGGCAGCACGGTCAGTGAACCGGTCACGGCGACGGCGACCACCAGGATCGAGCCGACGGCCAGGGACGAGAAGACCACGTCGCCGGCGAGGAACAGCCCGGCCATCGCAATGATCACGGCGAAGCCGGAGACCACCACGGCGTGCCCGGAGGTCTCCGCGGCGATCTCCACCGCGTCCAGGCCGGAGCGGCCCTTGGCCCGCTCCTCCCGCTCCCGACGGATGTAGAACAGCGAGTAGTCGACCCCCACCGCCATCCCGATCAGCAGGATCACCGGTGACGTGGTGTCGGTGGCCGGCACCAGGTGCGAGGCGAGCGTGGACAGGCCCATCGCCGCGGCGACCGAGGAGAGCGCCAGCAGCACCGGGACGCTGGCCGCGATCAACGCGCCGAACGCGATGATCAGGATGGCCAGGGTGACCGGGAGGCTGAGCAGCTCGGCGCGCTCGAAGTCCTTGCCCAGGGTGTCGTCGAGCGCCTGGCCGATCGACGGACCGCCGACCTGCTCGACACGCAGCTCGGGGTGCGCGGTCTGCACGGCGGCGGTGGCGTCACGCAGTGGCTGCACCCGATCCGAGGCGGTCTCCGGGTCGCCGGACATGGTGATCGGCAGCAGCAGCGCCGAGCCGTCCCGGGCGGTGACCGGCTGACCCACCTCGGCGACCCCGGTGACCGTGCGCAGCCGGGCCGCCGCGTCGTCGGCCGCCGCCTTCGCCGCCGCCGGGTCCAGCGCACCGCCCCGCGAGGTGATGAGCACGTTGTCCACGGCCGGATCGTCGAAGTCACCGGCGTCCACGATCAGGCTGGCCCGCCCCGCCTCGCCGATCGCCTGGTCGCCGCTTGTGGCCTCGTTGAGGCCGGCGGCGTTGCCGCCCACGAAGCACACCGCCACGAAAACGACCCACATCGCGATCGCCCGCCACGGGTGCTCGGCGCTCCACCGCGCCAGCCGCACCGTCACCGGTCTTGTCCCCATCTCGGGTCCCCCTGTCACGTCAACCCCCTGTCAACGGTGCTGACGTTAGGTGCGTGACGAGGTGGTCACATCGGGGAACGGCCCTGGCCCGCCCCGGAGCCGGTACACCGAGGGCGATTGGCGCACCAGACGGGCATCAGCCCGCGATTCGGGCGTACGCCGGGGTGCGGCCCGGAGCGTCCGGTCGCGACCCGCCGGTGCCGACCCGGAGCCGACTCCGGGTCATCCCCGAAGGGAACCCCGGGGCCGTGGCTGGCAGCGCGGGCAACTGTACGAGGATCGGTTCATGAACGCCTCGCGGCGGATCGGCGCTCCGCACCGCCGGCACGGCTCGCCCTCGCGACCGTAGGCGTTGAGTGCCCGATCGAAGTAGCCGCTCTCGCCGTTGACGTTGACGTAGAGGGCGTCGAAGCTGGTGCCGCCCACGCTGATGGCCTCGGCGAGCACGTCGCGGACGTGGCCGAGCAGGCGTTGCGCGGCCGGCCCGGTCAGCGCGTCGGTGGGTCGGCCGCCGTGCAGCCCGGCCCGCCAGAGCGCCTCGTCGGCGTAGATGTTGCCCACCCCGGAGATCAGGGTCTGGTCGAGCAGGGCCCGCTTCACCTCGGTGTGCCGGCGGCGCAGGGCGGCGACGAACGCCGCGTCGGAGAACTCCGGGTCCATCGGGTCGCGGGCGATGTGCGCGATCTCGTCGGGCAGTTCGGCGCCGCCCTCGCTCACCGAGAGCCCGCCGAACGTGCGCTGGTCGACGAAGCGCAACTCCGGCCCGTCGTCGGTGAACCGGAACCGGACCCGCAGGTGGGTCTCGTCGGTGGTGCCGGGTGGCTGGAGCAGCAGTTGGCCGGACATGCCGAGGTGCCCGATGATGGCGTCGCCGCTGTCCAGTGGCAGCCACAGGTACTTGCCGCGCCGGCGGGCGTCCAGCACGGTCCGGCCGGCGAGCACGTCGGCGAAGTGCACGTCGCCCGGGACGTGCCGGCGCACCGCCCGCGGGTGGCGGACCTCGACCGAGGCGATCCGGCGGCCGACGACCCACTGGGCCAGGCCCTGCCGGACGGTCTCCACCTCGGGTAGCTCAGGCACGCCGCAGGCCCGTCTCGTGATCGTCGGCGCCCCCGGCCGGCAGGGCCTGCGCCAGGTGGTCGGCCTGCTCGGCCTGGGCCGCCCGCCCGGCGCGCTCCAGCGGCCCGAACGGCTCGTCCCGGTCGGCCGAGCCGTCCGGGTCGATCAGCTTGCCCCGCCCGTCGTCGTTGGCCCGACCGTCGTCGCCGGCCCGACCGTCGTCGCTGGCTTTGCCGTCGTCGCCGGCCTGGCCGTTCTGCTCGGCGAGCGTTCGCCACGCGGCCTCGGCGGCCCGCTGCTCGGCCTCCTTCTTGCTCCGCCCCTCGGCGCCGCCGTACCGGTTGCCGGCCACCACCACCCAGGCGGTGAACGTCTTGAGGTGATCCGGGCCGGTGCCCTCGATCCGATACTCCGGGACGCCGAGCCCGAGCGCGGCCGTCAGCTCCTGAAGGCTGGTCTTCCAGTCCAGTGCGGCGCCCCGACCGGCCGACTCGGCCATCAACGGGTCGAAGAGCCGGTGGATGACGATCCCGGTGGTGTCCAATCCGTACTGGAGGTAGATCGCCCCGAGCAGCGCTTCGAGCGTGTCGGCGAGGATGCTCGCCTTGTCCCGGCCACCTGTGGTCTCCTCGCCCTTGCCGAGCAGCAGGTACGCGCCGAGGCCGTCCGGGCCCAGGCCACGGGCCACGTCGGCGAGCGCCCGCATGTTGACCACGCTGGCCCGCAGCTTGGCCAACTGCCCCTCGGGCAGGTCCGGGTGGTTCTGGAACAGCGCGGTGGTGATCACCACACCGAGCACCGAGTCGCCGAGGAACTCCAGCCGCTCGTTCGTGGGCAGCCCGCCGTTCTCGTACGCGTACGAGCGGTGGGTCAGGGCGCGCTGTAGCAGCTCGGGTTCCAGGCTCACGCCGAACGCGGCTTCCAGATGACCGACGGACGCCCGCCGCCGCTTGTCGTTGCTCATGATGTGCGTACCTCGGTGTCGGTGGAGCGGTCGGTGCGGTCCATCGCGACGTCGCCGTCGAGCAACGCCGAGACCAGATCGGTGGCGCGCCGCCGCCACAGGTGGGCGGCGAGGGCTATGCCGGAGGCGACATCGTCGGCGCGAGCGGAACCGTGGCAGACGACCACCGTCCCCGCGACGCCCAGCAGGGCGGCCGCGCGGGGCGCGCCGCCCTCCGCGGGTGGGCCGCCGGCCATCGCGTACGCGCCTTCGATGGCTTTGAGCAGCACGTTACCGGTGAAGCCGTCGGTGACGACCACATCGACGCGCGCGCCGAGGGTCACGTCGTACCCCTCGACCAGGCCGACGTAGCGCGCCCCACCGGGCAGCGGCTCGACGGCGAGCAACGGGTCCGTGGCCCGACGGACCCGGTCGCCCTTGCCGGCCTCGGTGCCGACCGAGAGCAGCCCGACCCGCGGCGCGGCGATCGAGTGCGCCACCGCGGCGTACGCGGCGCCGAGCACGGCATGGCGGGCGAGGGTTGCCGGGCGGGGCTCCAGCGAGCCGCCGACATCGAGGAGTACGACCGGCCCGGCCACGGCGGGCAGGGTGGCGGCGAGCGCGGGTTGGCGGATCTCCGGCCAGCGGCCGAGGCCCAGCACGGCCGCGGTGACAGTGGCACCGGTGGCACCGGCGGAGACCAGGGCGTCGGCGGTCCCGTCTCGAACGGCGGTGACCGCGGCCCGGACGGTGCTCTCGGCGCGGGCGGCGCTGGGATGGTCGGCCATGCCGACGACATCGCGGACGGGCCGCACCGAGATCCGCGCGCGTTGCGGCGGATCGAGGGCAGCAATCAGCTCGTCGGCGACCTCGGCCGGGCCGACGAGAAGCAGGTGCAGGTCAGGGTCAGCGCGCATGGCCCGCAGAGCGCCGTCAACCACGACGGCGGGAGCGTCGTCCCCGCCGAGGAGGTCAACGGCGATCCGCGCGGTGCCCGGCTCCATCGGAACGCCGGCCGGAGTGGGCCGGCCAGCGTCGGAGGAAGCCGGGGCACCGGGCGAATGCCAGGGTGCGCGCGCCGCCCGACCTGAGGTCGGGGGCGTCACTCGGCGTCCAGGTCAGACCTCGAGAACCTGGCGGCCGTTGTAGGTGCCGCAGACGGAGCAGGCGGCGTGCGGCAGCTTCGGGGACTTGCACTGCGGGCACGCGATGGTCGCGACCACCGTCGCCTTCCAGTTCGCCCGGCGGGACCGGGTGTTGCTGCGCGACATCTTGCGCTTCGGGACGGCCACGGTTCTTACTCCTCTGTAACGGTCAGTTGCGACAGGCCCGCCCAACGCGGGTCGATCTGCTGGTGACTGTGGTCGGCCGGCAGATCGTCCCAGTGCGCCCCACATTCGGGGCACAACCCTGGGCAGTCCTCCCGGCAGAGCGGGTTGGTCGGCAGCGTGAGCACCAACGCGTCCCGCAGCGCCGGCTCCAGGTCGATCAGATCGCCCTGCATCCGGCCCACCTCGTCCTCGTCGGTCGTGGCGTCCGTGGTGCTGTCCTCGTACGCGTACAGCTCCTGGATCGTCACGCCCATCGAGTCGTTGATCTCGCGCAGGCAACGGCCGCACTCGCCCCGGACGGGACCGGTGATGGTCCCGGAGACGAGCACGCCCTCGGACACCGACTGCAACCTCAGATCGAGGTCGAGGTCCGCGCCCTCCGGCACGCCGATCAACTCCACACCGAGGTCCGCCGGTGCCGGCACGACCCGCTGGACCTCACGCAACGCGCCAGGTCGGCGCGGCAGGTCCCTCGTGTCGAGGACCAGCGGCGACCTGGGGTTGAGTGTCGATGGCGAGTGCTTGGGCATAGTCAGACTCCGGCCGGTGAGAGGCCGACAAAAAAGGTTACCTGGGTGACCACCGGACCGTCGAACCGGGGGCGACACCCGGGTGAGAATGTCGGCTGGTGAGGTGCCGCTCAGAAGGGTAGCGGGCGTTCCGCCTCATCCCCACCGAAGGTGCCGATCTCCCGTAGTGCGTGCATCTTGTCCCGGCCTCGCTCTATCGAGGCAAGCGCCCGGGTGAGGAACTGCTCGAAGTTGGCGAGCGCGGTGTCGACGTAGTCGTCGACCTCCTCACGCAGGCGCTGGGCCTCGGCCCGGGCCTCGGCGATGATCCGGGCGCCCTCGTGCTCGGCAGACACCGTGATCTCGTTCACCGAGACCAGGCGGGCGTGTTCTGCCTCACCCTCGCTGATGATCCGGTCCGCCTCGCGCTTGCCGGCTTCCATGATCTTGTCGCGCTCCTCCAGGAGCGCGGCGGCGCGACGCAGGTCGGCGGGGAGATCGGCGCGCATCTCGTCGAGGGCAGCGATCATCTCACCCCGGTCGACCATGCAGTTGTTGCGCGACATCGGGACGGAGCGGGCCTGCTCCACCATGGCGATCAGTTCGTCGATGCGATCGAGCGGGTCCACCGGTACCTCACTCCTGTCGTTCCTCGGCCGACCTCCATGATGCGGGCTACGGCCGTTCCCCGCGTCACCAATCATGTCGTGCTCGCCGCACACGAGCCCCATCCGCCCCAATCCGGCGCGTCGCGACATCGTCACCCCACGCCGACCGTCGGCTACCGTTCCGACAATCTGCCGCAAAAGGGGCGACGGAGCAACCAGCAGTCCAGGATCGCCAGGGTTGGACGGTCAGGAGCGGGGGCGCAGGCGGGCCTGCAGGGCCTCGCGGACCGGGTCGGGCACATGGGCGGAGATGTCGCCACCCCACTTCGCCACGTCCTTCACCAGACTGGAGGAGAGGAACGAGTAGAGCGGGTTGGTCGGCATGAAGAGCGTCTCGACGCCGGCCAGGCCGATGTTCATCTGGGCCATCTGCAACTCGTAGTCGAAGTCACTGACCGCCCGCAGGCCCTTGATCAGCACGCTCGCCTGCTGAGCCCGGCAGAAGTCCACGAGCAGACCGCGGAACGACTCGACCCGGACGTTCCCGTACGACGAGGTCACCTCGCGGAGCATGTCGATCCGCTCCTCGACGGTGAACAGACCACTCTTGGACTGGTTCACCAGGACGCCAACCACCACCTCGTCGAAGAGCCGACTGGCCCGCCCGATGATGTCGAGGTGTCCGTTGGTGACCGGATCGAACGAACCGGGGCACACCGCACGTCTCATGATCGGCGACCGTACCAAAGGGTGGTCTCGCCGTACCGGCGACTGCGCTCGGGGGTGATCCCCTCCACCCAGTCGAACTGCCTGGTGCGGCTGGACCGCTCCACCACCACAAGCGCGTCGGGCGCCAGCCAGCCACCAGCGACGAGCGTCGTCAGCAGCGAGGTGATCTCCGCGTCCGGCACCGCGTACGGGGGGTCGGCGAAGACCACGTCGTACGGCCCGCCGTCCGGACCGGCGGCCAGCACCGTCGCCACCTTCCCGGCGACCAGACGGACGGCCGGGCCGACGCGCAGGGTCGCCACGTTCTCCCGGATCACCCGGGCCGCCCGGGGGTCGGACTCGACAAGCAGGACGTGCCGGGCGCCCCGGGAGAGCGCCTCCAGCCCGACCGCGCCGGAGCCCGCGTACAGGTCGGCGAAGCGGGCGCCGTCGAGGTCGACCTCGGCCTGGACGGCGCTGAACAGCGCCTCCCGGACCCGGTCGGACGTGGGTCGGGTGCCGGCGCCGGGAGGCGCGGTGATCCGCCGCCCACCGAGCGTGCCGGCCACGATCCGGGTCACCGTCTCCTCCTGCTCATGCCCGCGACGCTACGCGAGTCGACGCCGACGACGACCGACACCGCCGGTATCACCGGGCCGGGTGGTCGTCCCCCGTTGGGTCTTGACGGCGTCCACATCACCTGAAACGCCCCTGACCTCCCTCGCCGCCGTTCGGTCCACTGCGGAGCCGCCGATCGGCCGCCGACACCACCCGTCCTCAGTGATCAATCGACCACCGTCCGTTCATCAAAGATCACGAATTAACTACATTGCCCTATGGCAATGATGAGAACTCCCCTCATTCATGACTGGTCAGTACAGTCACCGTCTGTCCCCGCTTCGCGCGGGAACACCCCCGCGTCGCGGACGTCCCGGTGAGCAGACGACCCACCCGGTCGCCCCGCCTCCCGACCTCCCGCCGCGATCCGTACCCCCTCACCAGGAGCAGGCGTTGAACCTCCCCAAGTCTCCGATGCGGCGCATCGCGGCCATCGCCGCAGGCGCGCTGATCGGCCTCACCGGTGTCGGCGTCATGGCGTCCCCCGCCAGCGCCCACTACTCCGTAGTCAGCGGCAAAGCGGTCTGCGAGACCACCACCGGCGAGTGGGTGGTGACCTGGACCGTGCAGAGCAAGGCCCACTACTCCTCCAAGTTCTTCCAGCTGCGTAGTGTCGAGCTCACCCCCGCCAACACCACGGTGACCAACATCAAGGTGTCGGAACGCGACAAGTACCCGTACGACGTCAACACCCCGATCACCGGCGTGCAGCGGGTACCGGGCTCGGCGACCCAGGCCACCCTCGCGGTGAAGTCCAAGTGGGACGACGGTTACCCCGAGGACAAGCCCGTTAAGGGCACTGTGACGTTCCGCGGCACCTGCAAGACGGACACGCCGCCGACCACCCCGCCGGCGAGCCCGACGCCGTCGCCGACCACCTCGACGCCGCCGGCCAGCCCGACCCCCACCCCGAGCCCCACCGTGACCACCCCGCCGGCGGCGGTCACCGTCCCCACCGCCAGCTTCGCCTCCGACTGTGAGGGGGCCGTCACGGTGACGCTGGCCAACGGCGCCGACGCCACGGCCGACGCGAAGCTCACCGTCAAGGCGACGGGCTTCTCGCAGACCCACACCGTCAAGCCGGGTGCCAGCAAGAGCGACATCGTCGTTCCGGCCAAGGCCGGCGCGATCACCGTCAGCGAGGGCGACAAGCTGGTCGGCAAGCCCTACACCTGGGCCGCGCCGGAGGACTGTGTCAAGCCGGGCGAGCCCCAGGCGGGCTTCGAGTCCACCTGCGACAAGCTGGTCTTCGGCTTCGCCAACCCGGCGAACGGCAAGGCCTTCGAGGTGACCCTGACCCCGAACAAGGGCGAGGCGCAGAAGCGGACCGTCGAGCCCGGCAAGACCGTGGTCGTCGAGTTCCCGGCGTCCGAGGGCCTGACCGTGACCCCGGCGGCCGAGGGCCTCGATGACACCACCCCGATCGCCTGGGAGAAGCCGGCCGACTGCAACGCGGGCCAGGGTGGCGGCGACAACGACGAGCCGGCGCTGCCGCTGACCGGTGCCGCTACCGGCGGGATCATCGCGGGCGCCGTGGTGCTGCTCGCCGCTGGTGCGGGCCTGTTCGTGATGGCGCGTCGTCGTCGGGTGCGCTTCACCGCCTGAGACAACCCGCTCTGACAACAACTGAGGGCGCGTCGACCATCCGGTCGGCGCGCCCTCGGTCATTGTCGGCGCCTGAGCGCGGCCAGCACTCTGCGCGAGCCGCGTACGGAGTTCGGGACTCCGTCGGTGCACGGCTCGGTGGGCCACTCGCGGCCTCGCGTCACCCTCAACCTCTGCGGGTGATCAAGTGCTGGCTGTAGAAGATCGACAGTCAATCCAACGGGCTACCCCGTGATGCCGAATGGTGCGATGGTCGGCGTTATCCGAGGTAGGGGGTCTCGCGGTGCTCGGCGTGGTGCTGGAGGCGGAGGCGGACGGTGTCGTGGATGGGGATGTGGTCGAAGTCGGTGGGGTGGATGAAGCGGACCTCGGTGGACTCGTCGCTGACGGCCATAGTGCCGCCGGTGAGTCGGGCGCGGTAGGTCACGGTGAACTCCTGGCGGACCTCACCGTCGGCATATGCGACGACGTGCGCGGGGTCGGTGTAGATGCCGAGCAGGCCGATGATCTCGATGTCGAAGCCGGTCTCCTCTTTGACCTCGCGGACGGCGCACTGTTGAAGAGTTTCACCGATGTCCATGGCGCCACCCGGTAGCGACCAGTTGCCGGAGTCCGTCCGTCGTTGCAGCAGGACGCGGCCCTGGTCGTCGGTGACGATGGCGGCGGCACCGGGGACGAGGCTGTTTGCGGTAGGGGCCTGCGGGTCCTGGTAGTAGTCGCGCCGGCCGGTCACCGGGTCTCCTTCGGGTAGGCGGTGGTGGTTTGCCAGATCTGTTCGAACTGGTCGGCGTAGGCGGCGAAGATGCCGTGCGGCGACAGTTCGCGCAGGTGGATGGCGGGGTGTTGGTAGCCACGGGCGCGGTAGAGGTGTGGGGTAACGACCATCTGGTGGTCGAAGCGGAACACCGAGTTGTACAGGTGCACGGCGTGCAGGCCGATCTCCACGCCCGGCACGTCGTGGAGGGGTTCGCAGAAGTTGAGGGCGTTGCGGATCCGGCCGGGTAGGGTGCCACCGATCTGTTCGAGGGCGTCGCGTTCGGCGACGTGTGGGCAGTCGGGGTCGGCGAACGCAAGCCGGACGTGGGCACCGTCGGCGGCCTTGTCGGTTATGAGCTGCATGGTGTTGGGCAGCAACTCCAGTAGGAACGGGTAGGCGTAGCCGAGCAGATCTATCTGCTTCGTGGCGCCGGTGAGCAGGACGGCCCAGACATGGTGGGGGATGTCGGCGCGGTGGGCGTAGGCGGCGACGATCTCGGCGGTGGCCTCCGCGCCGGGCGCTTGGTCAGGGCGGGTCTGGGGCCACAGGTCGGCTTCGGTTTCACCGAGGGCATCGGCGACGGCGAGGCGGGTGCGCTGGTGGGGGACGCGGCCGGCGAGCCACCGGGTGACGGTCTTGACGTCGACACCGACGGCTGCGGCGAGGGCGGCCGGGTCGGTGTGGGCGCGGAGCATGGCCGCACGGAGACGATGGCTCATACCGTCCCACGGTAGTGGACACGGCGGGACGCACCACGCCCGTGAAAGTGTCCGACCTGGTGTCCGCAGGGACGTTGGGGTGCCCGGAGCTAGTTCGTAGGTTCAGCGGCGGGGCCTCGCCGGTTCGCTTGCGGCAATACGCCGGGCCGATGGGTGCCAGGGGGAAGGGTCACCGCCGGCTCGGGGAGTGGTCGGTTCGGCTGTCGGCGGTGGCCCCTCCCCCTTCCAACGAGCCGGAGGGGTGGTGGGGGTTGTTGTCGGCGCATCAGCCGGTGCGGCCGCAGTGGACCTGCGCGGGATGCGGGGCGCCATGGCCGTGTCGGACTCGTAAGCGGCAGCTCGTGGCGGAGTTCACAGGGGCGCGGATCTCGCTGATGCTGCATCTGTCGGCGTATCTGGTGCAGGCGTGTGAGGACCTGCCGCGCACCCCGTCGGGAGTGTTGCACGCACGGTTTCTCGCCTGGCCGCGCTCAGCGGCATTGCGCAGCGAGCGGCAAGCGCCCTGAGCCTGGACCGTATGACCATGCTCAGGGCGGTGCTGGCTGCGCTACTCACACCGCTGGCCAGCGCGTTGCGCTCCTGGAACGCGACGACCTCACCGTCGCCCGCCGCGCGCTCTGCTTACGAAGGGCCGAGCGGACGTCTCAGCCCTTCTCCAGGTATTCCGCGCGCTCCTCGTCGACAAGCGCGGCGACCGAGGCGGCCAGCGCCGGGTTGCCGGTCAGGTCCGGGTCCTCCTCGATCAGGGTGATCGCCTCGGCGCGGGCGTCGCGGATCAGGTCGGCGTCGCGGCGCAGCGACAGCAGTCGCAGGTGTGAGCGGTGCCCGGACTGGGTGGCGCCCAGCACGTCGCCCTCGCGGCGCTGCTCCAGATCCAGCTCGGCGAGCTTGAAGCCGTCGCTCGTGGACGCCACCGCGTCCAGCCGTTCCCGTGCCGAGGAGCCCTCGGCGGCCTCGCTGACCAGCAGGCAGAGCCCGGCGGCCGAGCCCCGGCCGACCCGGCCCCGCAGCTGGTGCAGTTGGGAGACACCGAACCGGTCGGCGTCCAGCACGATCATCACCGTCGCGTTCGGCACGTCCACGCCGACCTCGATCACGGTGGTCGCCACCAGCACGTCCAGGTCACCGGCGGCGAAGGACCGCATCACCGCGTCCTTCTCGTCGGCCGGCAGGCGACCGTGCAGCACCCCGATCCGCAGCCCGTGCAGCGGCCCTTCGGCCAGCAGCGGGGCCACCTCGGTCACCGCCAGCGGCGGCCGTCGACCGTTGTCGTCCACCGGGGGCGGTTCCTCGTCGGACGCCGGCCCCTCTCCGATCCGCGGGCACACCACGTACGCCTGGTGGCCGGCGGTCACCTCCTCGCGCAGCCGACGCCAGGCCCGGTCCAGGTAGGCCGGCTTCTCGGCGGCCGGCACCACGTGCGAGGCGATCGGTGACCTCCCCCGGGGCAACTGGGAGAGGGTGGAGACCTCCAGGTCGCCGTAGACGGTCATCGCCACCGTGCGCGGGATCGGGGTGGCCGTCATCACCAGCACGTGCGGCGGTTGGTCGGCCTTGGCCCGCAGCGCGTCGCGTTGCTCCACGCCGAAGCGGTGCTGCTCGTCGACGACGACCAGGCCGAGGTCGGCGAAGTCGACGCCCTCGTAGAGCAGGGCGTGGGTGCCGAGCACGATGCCCGCGGCGCCACTGGCGACCTCGCCGAGCGCCCGCCGGCGGGCCGCCGCGCCCAGTGAGCCGGTGACCAGCTCGACCCGGGTGGCGTGCTCGACGGACCCCAGCTCACCGGCCCGCCCGAGCGGGCCGAGCAGGTCGAGCATGCCGCGGTGGTGCTGGGCGGCCAGCACCTCGGTGGGAGCCAGCAGCGCGGCCTGCCCGCCCGCGTCGACCACCTGGAGCATCGCCCGCAACGCCACCACCGTCTTGCCCGAGCCCACCTCGCCCTGCAACAACCTGTGCATCGGGTGCGGGGTGGCGAGATCCCCGGCGATCTCCACGCCGACGTCGCGCTGACCGGCGGTCAGCTCGTACGGCAGTCGGGCGTCGAAGGCGTCCAGCAGCCCGCCGGGACGAGCCGGGCGGGGCCGGGCCGGCCAGTCGGCGGCCCGGTGCTTGCGCTGCACAAGCGTCACCTGGACGGCGAACGCCTCGTCCCACTTGAGCCGCCGCCGCGCCCGGTACAGTGCCTCCTTGCTGGACGGCCGGTGGATCTCGGTCAGCGCGGTGCCCAGCCCGACCAGCTTGCGACTGGCCCGCACGCTGCCCGGCAGCGGATCGTCGGGTGGGGTGAACGTGTCGAGCACGACCCGCACACAGCGCGCGATCACCCAGGTCGGCACGGCCGCGGCGGCCGGGTAGACGGGGATCAGCGCACCGGCGAACTCCTCGATCTCGTCGCTGGCCGCCGCCTCGCCGTCACCGCCCTCACCGAGCAGGACGTACTCCGGGCCGTTGAGCTGCCGCTTGCCCCGGAACTCGGTGACCTTGCCGGCGAACAGCCCCCACCGGCCGGGCCGCAGCTCCCGCTCACGCCACGCCTGGTTGCCGAAGAAGGTCAACGTCAGCAGCCCGCCGGAGCCGTCGCCGACGGTCACCTCCAGCAGGTTGCCCCGTCGCTGCCGCATCGGGCGCACGGCGGTGCGCTGCACCTGGGCCAGCACGGTGACCTGCTCGCCGACGTCCAACGAGCGGATGTCGGTGTGCTCGCCCCGCTCGTCGTAGCGACGCGGGAAGTGGTAGACCAGGTCACCCGCCGTGTGCAGGTCGAGGTGCGCGGCCAGCGCCTTGGCTGTCTTGTCCCCGACCAGCTTCTTCAGCGGAGTGTCGACGGTGGCTGGTTCGCTCATTCGATCCCTACCAGGAGCGGATAAAACGGTTGGCCGCCCGGGTACGCGTGCACCTCGACGAACGGCCACCGTCGCGCGACGTGCGCGCGGACGGCGTCGGTGAGCCCGGCCGGGGCGTCCACCCCGGACAGCAGAGTGACCATCTCGCCACCGCCGCCGAGCATCCGGTCGACCACCGCGGCGCAGGTGTCGGTGAGGTCGGTGCCGATCAGGTGCACCTCCCCCTCGACAAGTGCCAGCACATCGCCGGCACGGCACGGACCGGCCACGGTCAGCGCCTCCCGGCTGGCATGGCAGACCTCGGCGTAACGGCAGGCCCCGGCGGCCTCGGCCATCGCGATCACGTCGTCCTCGAAGCGGCGGTCGCCGTCGCGGACCGCGAGGGCGGCGAGGGCCTGCACCGGCGAGCGGGTCGGCACCACGCTGACCTTGATGCCGTGCCGACGGGCCTCACGGGCTGCCGCGCTCGCCACCGCCTCCGTGTTGGGGTCGTTGGGCAGCACCACCACCCGGGCCGCGCCGGTGCCGAGGACCGCGTCCAGCAGCTCACCGGTGGACGGGTTGCCCGGCACCACTGTGGCGCCCTCGGCGGCGAACAACTCGGCGATGCCACCGCCGGTCGCCACCACCACCGCGGCCCGGCCGTCCGACACCGGGCCGCGCTGCGGCTCCGGTTGGTCGGCGAAGCGGGTCACCGAGATCCGGTACGGGCGGCCGGCGGTGACGCCCGCCTCGATCGCCGCGCCCACGTCGTTGACGTGCACGTGCACGTTCCAGGTGCTCTCCGGCTCACGCCCGTCGCCGACGACGACAAGCGAATCGCCCAGGGCGTCGAGCGCCCGTCGCATCCCGGCCACCGCCTGGGCCGGGGCATCGAGCAGGAACTGCACCTCGTACGCGTACTCGTCGGAACCGGTCTCCCGGGCGACGGCGTCCGCCGGACGGGCGGAGTGGGGCGCGGGTGCCGGCCGGCCGGCGGTCTCCCCGGTGAGCACCTCGACCAGGGCGTCGAGCAGCACGCAGAGCCCTCGCCCACCGGCGTCGACGACGCCCGCCTGGGCCAGCGCCGGCAACTGCTCCGGGGTCCGGGCGAGCGCCTCGGCCGCCGCCCGCGCCGCGACCTGGGCCACCGCGGCCAGGTCGTCGCTGTCCGCCCGGCCGGCCGCGGCGGCGGCCGCCGCGACCACGGTGAGCAGGGTGCCCTCGACCGGCCGGGCGACCGCGGTGTACGCGGCGGCGGCACCGGACCGCAGCGCGGCGGCCAGCTCCCGGCCGCGCACCGCCGGGGCGACCGCGGCCTCGTCGGCGAAACCCCGCAGGATCTGCGACAGGATCACCCCGGAGTTGCCCCGCGCGCCGAGCAACGCGCCCTGGGCCATCAGCCGCAGCGCGTGCCCGTGCGCCGTCGGGCCGCTGTCGGGGAGGGTGTCCAGATCCATCGCGAGGGCCTGCTGGGCGGAGGTGAGGGTGAGCACCAGGTTGGTGCCGGTGTCGCCGTCGGGCACCGGATAGACGTTGAGCTGGTCGATCTCACCCTGGTGACGCTTCAGCGCGGCCAGCCCACCCGCGCACCAACGGCGCACCGCTGCGGCGTCGAGGGTGTCCAGCACGGCCAGAAGCCTACTGGCGCGCACCGACACGCGCGGAGTCGTCCGGCGTGTCCGGTTGCCCCGGCGCCCGGCAGGCCCGCCCTCCCGGCCCGCACGACCGGGATCCGCCCTCCGGGTACAGTTGCCGCCGGAACCACCCCCGTCACCCGGCGGGCCCACCACCAGGCTGGTCACCGGGCCAGGGCGGTTGGTCACCTCGGCGGGGCATCGGGTAGGCTGACGCGGTTGCCCGTGCAGCACCTCTGCCGGCAACCTCATGAACGTTTCAATCCCAGGAGTATCCCGTGGCTAGCGTGTGCGACGTCTGTGGCAAGGGGCCGGGCTTCGGCCACAACGTGCCCTGGTCCAAGAAGAAGACCAACCGCCGCTGGAACCCGAACATCCAGTCGGTGCGCACCCCGGCCGGTGGCGGCAACACCAAGAAGCTGCAGGTCTGCACCTCGTGCATCAAGGCCGGCAAGGTCACCCGCGCCTGACGCGGCGGCACCTACCTTCTCGTACGGCTCAGCCGGCGGACCTCAGGGTCCGCCGGCTCTGTCGTGCGCGCGTCGAACCGCCGCCGAAGACCGCCGGTCAGAGCGTGCGGCCGAAGGAGACGCAGCCCTCCGCGTCCTTGTAGAAGCCGAAGTTGGGGATCCGCTCGTAACCGGCGGAGCCGTACATGGCGATCGCCTCGGGCTGCTTGTCGCCGCACTCCAGGACCACCCGCTTGCGGCCCTGCTCGCGGGCCGAACGCTCGACGGCCGCAAGCACGGCACGGGCCACGCCCCGTCCACGCGCAGCCGGGGCCGTGTACATCCGCTTCAGCTCCGCGCAGTCCGTGCCGTGGCTCCGCCAGCCGCCGCAGCCGACCGGCTCGCCGGCCAGATAGGCGACGAGGAACGCGCCATCGGGCGGCTCGAACTCGGTCGCGTCGACCGGGGTGTCATCACCGGAGCCACCGTAGCGGGCGGCGAGGTCGGTCAGTGCGGCTTTGATCAACTGCTGTGCCACAGGTGCGTCGAACCGCACGGTCCGGATCTCAATCTCACTCACGGTACCCAGAATACGACCGGTGCCCGGCCTCACCGGAAGTGGTCCCAGCCGGCCGGGCCGTCGTGGGGCGCGCCGTCGACCGTCACGCCCGCACCGTCCGTGACCACCCCGATCGGCCGCCAGTCCGCCGGCAACACCACCCCCGGCGGGAAGGTCGCGGCCAGCGCGTGGTCGTCGCCACCGGCGAGGATCCAGGTGTACGGGTCGACGCCGAGCGCCTGCGCCGCGTCGGCCATCTGCCGGGGCACCTCGAACGCGTCGCGGCGCACGTCGATCGCGACCCCGCTGGCCGCCGACACGTGCCCGAGGTCGGCGAGCAGCCCGTCCGACACGTCGATCATCGAGGTGGCGCCGAGCCGGGCGGCCTGCGGGCCGGCCGGGTAGGGCACCTGCGGCCGGCGGTACGCCTCGACCAGCAGCCGGGGGGTACGGAAGCCCCGGGTCAGCACGGTCAGCCCGGCTGCCGCGTATCCGGTGCGCCCGGCCAGGGCGAGCACGTCCCCCGGTCGGGCGCCGGAGCGCAGCACGGGCGGGCGGCCCGCCAGGTCTCCCAGCGCGGTCACCGCCACGGTCAGGGTGGGGCTGGCCGACATGTCCCCGCCGACGACGCTCGCGCCGACCGTGGCCGCCTCGGCCGAGAGCCCGTCGGCCAACTCTTCCGCCCAGCCGGTGTCCAGGTCCGCCGGCATGCAGAGGGCGACGAGCAGAGCGGTCGGGGTGGCTCCCATCGCCGCGATGTCGGCCAGGTTGGCAGCCGCCGCCCGGTGCCCGACGTCCCGGGCGGAGGACCAGTCCCGCCGGAAGTGCCGTCCATCGACCAGAACGTCGGTGGAGGCCGCCACCCGACCGTCCGGCGCGGCCACCACCGCCGCGTCATCGCCCGGGCCGAGCAGGGTCGTCGGTCCGTACGTCAGTCGGGCGGTGATCTTCCCGATCAGCCCGAACTCCCCGATCCCGGACACGCTGGCACCGCCGCCGCCGTTCCGCCCGTGCTGCCCGGCTCCGCCGTGCTCGCTCACCGCTGCTCCTTGACCACCGATAGGGATCAGACCTGGTCCGTAAGGTAGTTTCACCCTTCGGGCCGCTCCGGGGCGGCGACGGACGGAGGTCTAGTCGTGGTACAGGCGTACATCCTCATCCAGACCGAGGTGGGCCGGGCACGTGACGTGGCGGGTCTCATCGCGGACCTCGCCGGCGTGGTGCGCGTCGACGCCGTCACCGGGCCGTACGACGTGGTCGTCCTCACCGAGGCGAACACCGTCGACGAACTCGGCAAACTCATCGTCAGCAAGGTGCAGATGGTGCCTGGCATCACCCGCACCCTCACGTGTTCGGTGGTGCGGCTGTAGGTGGACGAGATGACGAACTCCTCCGCTGCGCTTGACGACGACGGGTCCGACGGGACACCCGAGCGGGCTGACGGTATCGGTGCGTCGGCCGACCCGGCCGCCGCCGCGCCGGCCGGCCGGGACCGGACCATTCGTGGCGCCGCTCTGCTGGCCACGGTGATCGCGCTGCCGATCACGCTGCTGGTGGCCGTGTTGGCCTTCACCAAGCTCACCCCGGACGCGCCGGCCGCCGCGCCGTCCCCGTCCGCGACCACCGCCCGGGTGCAGTCCACCACCCCGGTGGAGATGGCCGCCCCGGCGCTGGCCGCCCGCCCGGCCACGGTCTGCCGGGCCCTGCTCTCCCAGTTGCCGACGAGCATCCGCGACCTGGCCCAGCGGCCGGTGACCGCCGGCCCGGAGCAGAACGCGGCGTACGGCGACCCCGCGCTCACCGTGGCCTGCGGCGGCACCGAGCCGACCTTCCCCGCCACCGACGAGGTCTGGACGGTCAACCGGGTCTGCTGGCACCTGGCCGAGCAGGGCGAGGAGACCGTGCTCACCACTGTCGACCGGGAGACGTCGATCGAGGTGCGTGTCCCGCGTGCGTACGCGCAGCCGTTGCAGTGGGTGCCGGCGATTTCCAGCACGATCGTGGCGAGCGTGCCCTCCGGCGGCGCCATCCCGTCCGGCTGCCAGCGCTGAGCTGGCCCCCCGCGCCGCCGAAGCCGCGCGGGGTGGCCGGGTGGCTCAGTGCAGGCCGACGCCGCGCCGCTGGGCGGTACGGATCAGCCGGTTGACAAGCTTCGGGTACTCCAGGCCGGAGGCCGCCCACATCCGCGGGAACATCGACGTCGGGGTGAACCCGGGCATCGTGTTGAGCTCGTTGAGGTAGACGTCCAGCTCCGGGGTGACGAAGAAGTCGGCCCGGGCCAGGCCGGCGCAGTCCAGCGCGGTGAACGCGCGAACCGCGTACTCCTGCACCTGGCGGGTCACCCGCTCCGGCAGTTTGGCCGGAATGTCGTACTCGCAGGAGTCGTCGAGGTACTTCGCCTCGAAGTCGTAGAAGTCGTGGTCCGCGACGACCCGCACTTCGGCCAGGACGGACGCCTCGGGCGTGCCGCCGGCCTCGCCCTCCAGCACGCCGCACTCGATCTCGCGGCCGACGATCGCGGCCTCGATGATGACCTTCGGGTCGAACTGCCGGGCGGCGGCGACCGCGGCGTCCAGGTCCGCCCAGTCGCTGACCTTGCTGACCCCGAACGACGACCCGGCCCGGGACGGCTTGACGAAGACCGGCAGGCCGAGCCGCTCCTTGTCCTGCTCGCTGAGGGTCATCCCGTTGCGCAGCACGGCGTACGAGCCGACCGGGATGCCCTCCACGGCACAGAGCTTCTTGGTGAACTCCTTGTCCATGGCGGCCGCGGAGGCGAAGACGTTCGCCCCGACGTAGGGGATGCCGGCCATCTCCAGCATTCCCTGGATGGTGCCGTCCTCGCCGTACGCGCCGTGCAGCACCGGGAAGACCACGTCGACGTCGGCGAGCACCCGGGGGCCCTCGGTCGGGTCGAGCACCATCAGACCGTTGCCGGTCGGGTCGGCACGCAGCACGATGTCGTCCCCGGAGTCGGCGGTGATCTCCGGCAACTGACGGGCGTTGATCGCGAGCTGGGCGGGATCTCCACTGGTCAACACCCACTGGCCGGCTCGGGTGATGCCGACGGGCACCACCTCGAACTCGTCCGGGTCGAGCGCGCCGAACACGCTGCCGGCGCTGACGCAGGAGATGCCGTGCTCCGGGCTGCGGCCGCCGAAGACGATCGCCACGCGGGTTTTGCCTGGGGTGGTCACTCCGGTCACCTCTTCGTACGCGACTGCGGCTGGTCGTGCTCGCCGGTGGCGCTCACCCGGTTGACCTTACTGTGCGTGGCGATGGGGCGAGGCGATACCCGGCGAGCCACGGCGCGACACGGCGATCGGTCATCACAGGATATACGGTGCGTGATGGGACTATTGCCGTACGGAAGGTGGGCAGCCCGCGCGCGCTCAGTCGCGGGAGTGTCGGCGGCCGACCGCGATGACCTTCACCCGCTGCCGACCGGCGCGCACCATGCCCAGCGCCATGAACGCGCCGGCGATCCGGTCGGCGGCCTCCCGGCTGCTGGCGCCGACCACCTGCCGCCGCCGCTCGGGCACGGTCCGCTCGTCGCGGTCGACACCCTCGACCGGACGCACGTCGGTGAGCACCACCAGGAAGCGGGTCATCGGGGGCCGACCAGGTGCGCGGCGCAGGGTTCCGGAACGGTACGCACGTCGTCGTCTCCTTCCGGGGGGCCGGGATGGCGCGGCACGCGACGATCGGGCACGGGGGAGAAACCCGATCGCCGCGCGCCCCATCCCCTCCGGTCGCTCACCACCACCGTCGCCACGACAACCGGCGGTGAGGACGCGCTAACAGATTGACACGTTTACCGCCGTGAATGCAACTCTCATCGACGTTCTCTCATGCACACGTTCCCACAGATGTGTGCGACCATCGATGCATGGCCCCGAAGACAGCCCGCGCCCGTCGGCTCGGCATCGCCCTGCGCCACCACCGGGAAGCCGCCGGCCTGACGCTGGAAACCGCGGCGGATGAGATCAACAGCACCCGCAGCACCCTCTCCCGGTACGAGAACGCCCAGACCCTGATCACCCCGGCCACCGTGCGCGCGCTGCTCACGTCGTACGGGGTGGGTGCCGAGGAGGTGGCCGCAGCGGTGCAGCTCGCCAAGGACGCCCGCAAGCCAGGCTGGTGGGTCTCGTACTCCTACCTGCTGGATCCGCGCACCATCGACTTCATCGCGCTGGAGGCCGAGGCGACCGCCATCGCCAACTTCGAGCCCTCGGTGGTGCCCGGTCTGCTCCAGACCGCCGACTACATCCGTGGCGTGATGCGGGGTGGCCCGCACACCCTCGGCGACGACCTGGTGGAGCAGCGGGTCAAGGTCCGACTCGACCGGCAACAGCGGCTCACGGCCGACGACCCGCCCATCCTCGACGCGATCATGGACGAGGGCGCACTGTTGCGCCCGGTCGGCGACCAGTCGGTGATGGACGGCCAACTGCGGCACCTGGTCAAGATGGCCGAGCTGCCGAACATCACCGTTCAGGTGATCCCGCTCTCCGCCGGCTACCACCGGGGCACCCGAGGCTCGCTGCACATCCTCGAGTTCGCCGATCCGGAGGATCCGATCATCGCCTCGGTGGAGACCGTCGCCGGTCAGATGATCCTCGACCGAGCCGGCGAGACGCGGACCTGCACCAAGATCATGGAGCATCTCCGAAGCGTGGCGCTCAGCCCGGCCGACAGCCGCGGAATGCTCCTGACAGCCCTGAAGGGACGGTAAGACCGATGACACCGACGATCACAGCGGCCATCGCCGCGGCGGCGTGGCGCAAGAGCAGCCGCAGCGGCGACGAGGGCGCCTGCGTGGAGGTGGCCGCGATCCCGCGGCTGGTGGCCGTCCGCGACTCCAAGGACCCGTCCGGCCCGGCGCTGCTGTTCGCACCGGCCGCCTGGGCCGCCTTCGCCCAGGCGCCGCCCCTGCGGTGACCGGGCGGCCGAGGCGCTGATCCCACCGGCCGCACCACCAACCCGCCGCCCCCGGCCGCCGCGCCGCCGACCACTCGGCGCGACGGCCGGGGCGGAGTTGGACTCAGGCGACAAGCGGCCGGGGCTCCGGGACGGCACGCAACGCCTCCAACGCGGCGATCGCCACGCCCCGGGCACCGGCCATGTCCCGCTCCGGCACCAGCGCGAAGGTGGCGACCGCCGCCTGCTCCTCGCGGAGCACCGTGTGCTCGCGGACCGTCGCCAGGAACCAGTCGCGGAACTCCGCCGCCGCCTCCACCACCCCACCACCGACGAAGTACGCGTGCGGATCGGTGAAGTTCGCGGCGACGGTGAACAGCCGGCCCAGCGCCATCGCCTGCTGGGTGAAGAGGTCCCGGGCGAGGGCGTCCCCCCGCTCGCCGTACCCCCGGACCAACTTCGCCGCCCGGGCCACCGGCTCGGCGGCGAGCGGGTGCTCGGGATAGCGGGTCAACCAGTACGGCAGCAGGTTGCGTTCGATGCCGGTGAGCGAGGCGATGCTCTCCACGTCACCGGTGAAGCCGCAGGCGCAGGTGGGTTCCGACTGCCCGGGGCCGAGCAGCCCGCCCAGCGGAATGTGCACGTGACCGAGCTCCCCGGCCATCCCGGCGGCGCCGGCGATCACCCGGCCGCTCTCGACCACACCGCCGCCGAGCCCGGTGCCGACGATCGCGGAGACCGACGAGCGGTTCATCGCGTCCTCGCCGAAGTGCACGTGGTGGGCGTAGAGCGCGGCCGCGTTGCCGTCGTTGTGATAGATCACCGGCAGGCCGAGCCGTCGCTCCAACGCGCCCCGCACGTCGAAGCCCCGCCACGCCGGCTGCGAGAAGTTCGTGGAACCCCGCGACGAGATGACGCCGTCGGCGCTGGCCGGGCCCGGAGTGTCGAGCCCCACCGCCCGGACCAGCTCACGCGGCACCCCGGTCTGCGCCAGAGCGCCGTCCAGCGCCCGGGCCAGCGCCTCGATCGCCGCCTCCGGCCCGGACCGCACCTCACTGGGGATCTCCAACAGCCCGTCGACCAGGAAGCGGCCGTCCACCGTCAGCACGGTGGCGTTGTTGCTGGTGCCGCCGTTGTCCAACCCGACGACCACCGGCACCCCTGCGCTGCCCACCGAAAACCGCCTCCCGCCCGTCATGAGTGTGAGCCGAGGCTAGTGCCAACCCCTCTCCCCCGTCACGCCCGGCCACCCGCCTGACGGCAGAGGTACCGGCAGGCGTCACCGCACGTCCCGTTTGACCGCAAGGTCCGGCTCCGCAGGCGAGCGCTCGGCTCAGTCCGGGCGTCGGGCGGTCACCGCCGTGGCGTCCAGGTCCTCGTCGTGCCGCACGCCGGGCACCAGGCCAGCCGCCGCGAACGCCGCGCAGAGCGCGTCCACCTGCGAGACGCCGGCCTCGACGATCAGGTGCCCACCGGGCGCCAACCAGTTGACCGCCTCGGCACCCACCCGACGCAGCACGGCCAGCCCGTCCGGTCCGCCGTCGAGCGCCACCGGGGCCTCGTGCAGCCGCGCCTCCGGCGGCATCAACGCCACCGCGTCGGTCGGCACGTACGGGGCGTTGGCCACCACCAGGTCCAGCCGACCCCGCCAGCGCGCGGGCAGGGGCGCGAACAGGTCACCCTCGTACACCTCGGCGGTCAGGCCGGTGAGGTTGCGGCGCGCGCACGCCACGGCGGCCGGGTCGATGTCGGCGGCGGCCAGCCAGCGCGGCGCGAGCCGATGCGCCAACGCGACAGTGGTGGCCCCGGAACCGCAGCACAGGTCGACCACCGCCGGAGCCGGACCGGTCAGCGCGGCCGCCACCTCGACCAGCAGGGCCGTCCGACCACGGGGCACGAAGACGCCCGCGTCGACGGCGATCCGCAGACCGCAGAACTCCGCCCAGCCGAGCAGGTACTCGAGCGGCTCGCCGGCCACCCGACGGTCGGTCAGGTCGGCCAGCATCGCCGGGGAGTCGGCAGCGGCCAGCAGCAGATCGGCCTCGTCCTCGGCGTAGACGCAGCCGGCGGCACGCAGCCGGCCGATCAGGGCGGGCCGGTCGGTGACTGTCACAGGGTTCCTCAGAGCGGCCCGGCCGCGTCCAGGGCGGCGGCGATGTCGGCCACCAGGTCGGGGGTGTCCTCCACACCGCAGGACAGCCGGACGAAGCCGGGGGCCGTGTCGTCACCCCACTGCGCCCGCCGGTCCGCGGTGGTGTGCAGGCCACCGAAGGAGGTCGCCGCCGCCACCAACCGGGCGGCCTCGACGAATCGGCCCACCCGGTCGGCGGTACCCAGATCGAAGGAGAGCACCCCGGGCATCCGGCGCATCTGCGCCGAGGCCACCGGGTACGCCGGGTCGTCGGGCCGCCCCGGCCAGCGCAGGCCGGTCACGTCCGACCGACCGGCGAGCAGGTCGGTGACGGCGGCGGCGTTCGCGCTCTGCCGGGCCAGGCGCAGGTCGAGGGTGGCCAGCGACCGGTGTGCCAGCCAGGCGTCGAACGCCCCGGGAACCGCCCCGGTGGTGGTACGCCAGGTCGTCACCGCCTCGATCAGCTCGGTGGACCGGCTGGCCAGGTAGCCCAGCAGCAGGTCGGAGTGGCCGGTCAGCGCCTTGGTGCCGGAGGCGACCACCAGGTCGGCGCCGAGTTCCAGCGGGCGCTGACCGAGCGGCGTCGCGGTGGTGTTGTCCACCGCGAGCAGCGCGCCGGCGGCGTGTGCCTGCTCCGCCAGGGCCGCCACGTCGACCACGTCCAGCCCAGGGTTGGCCGGGGTCTCCACGAGCACCAGCCGGACGCCCTCGAACGACGGGTACGGGCCGGCGGTCGGCACGAACAGCACCCGGACGCCGAGCGACTCCAGCACGTCGGTGGCGAACGCCCGGACCGGGAAGTACCCGTCGGCGGGCAGCACCACGGTGTCCCCCGGGCGCAGCAGGGTCAGCAGCAGGCCGGTGATGGCCGCCTGGCCGGTGGCGAAGACCCGGCAGTCACCGCCCTCCAACTCGCCCACGGCCGCCTCCAGCAACCGTCGGGTCGGGTTGTCCGGGCGGCCGTAGCCGTTCGGCGACGTGCCCTGGCCCTGCCACGGGTCGAGGTGGTACGGCGCGGCGAAGACCGGCCCGGGCAGGAACGGGTCCCCCGGTGCCGGCTCGGGCAGGCCGGCGCGGACGCAGCGGGTGCCGTCACCCAGTTCGCTCATCGGTTCCTCACTCGTACGACTCGGGTTTGGCGGTCCGGCTCATCAGGGTGTCCACGGCGAGGCGCGGGTCCATCCCCTCGTGGCAGATCCGTTCGACGTGCTCGGTGATCGGCATCTCCACACCGTGTGCTCGGGCCAGGTCCCGGATCGCCAGGCAGCTCTTCACACCCTCGGCGGTCTGCCGGGTGGCGGCCTGAGCCTGCTCCAGGGTCTCACCACGGCCCAGATGCTCGCCGAAGGTGCGGTTGCGGGCCAGTGGGGACGAGCAGGAGGCGACCAGGTCGCCCATGCCCGCGAGGCCGGCGAAGGTGATCGGGTCCGCGCCGAGCGCGACGCCCAGCCGGGCCGTCTCGGCCAGCCCCCGGGTCATCAGCATGGCCCGGGTGTTGTCGCCGAACCCCATCGCGGTGGCGATGCCGTACGACAGGGCGATCACGTTCTTGACCGCCCCGCCCAGCTCACAGCCGATCACGTCGTCGTTGGTGTACGGGCGCAGGTACGGCGTCCGGATCGACGACTGCACGAGCACGGTGCGGTGGCTGTTCGTCCCGGCGACAACTGTCGCGGCGGGCTGCTCGGCGGCGATCTCCGGAGCCAGGTTCGGGCCGGAGACCACCACCACCCGGTCCGCGGCGACCCCGGCGGTCTCCACGATGACCTCGCTCATCCGCTTGGTGGTGCCGAGCTCGATGCCCTTCATGAGCGACACCAGGGTCGAGTCGGGGTGCAGGTGCCCGGCCCACTCGGCGAGGTTGCCGCGCAGGGTCTGCGACGGCACGGCCAGCACCACCACCTCGGCGCCGGTGATCGCCTCGGCCGCGTCGGCGGTGGCGGTGACCCGAGCCGGCAGCAGCACACCGGGCAGGTACTCCGGGTTGCGGCGTTCGGTGCGGATGCTCTCGGCGACCGGCGCCCGGCGGGCCCACACCGTCACGTCCCGCCCCGCGTCCGCGAGGATCTTGGCGAACGCGGTGCCCCAGGAACCAGCACCGAGCACCGCGACGTGGCCGGTCACGCGAGGGCTCCGGAACGGGTCGGGGCGGCCGGAACGGCCCCGGTGCCGGAGTTGACGCCTCGCCCGTTCACGCCGCCTCACCCTGCTGCTCGCGCCCGGCGGAGGACCGGGCGGGTCGCTCCCACAGCGGCGGCGGGGTGCCGCCGCGGATCTCGCCGAGCATGTCCCGCAGCCGCAACATGATGGTGTCCGTCATCTCCTCGAGGGTGGCCCGGGTCGGCTGGGCATCCGCCCACCGGCTCAGGTCGATCGGTTCCCCGGCGACAACTGTCACCGGGATCCGGGGGCGCGGGTTGACGCGGCTGGTCCGGGGGTCGAAGAGCCGCTCCGGTCCCCACATCACCACCGGTACGACGGGAGCGCCGGTGGCCAGGGCCAGCCGGGCCGCACCGGTCTTGGCCTTCATCGGCCACAGCTCCGGCTGTCGGGTGGTGGTGCCCTCCGGGTAGATCACCACGGCGCCACCCTCGTCGAGCGCGGCGACCGACTTGTCCAGCGAGCGGACCGCGTCCACGCTGCCGCGCTCGACCGGGATCTGCCGACAGCGGTGCAGGATCCAGCCGACCACCGGCACCCGGAACACGCTGGCCTTGCCCAGATACTGCGGCCAGCGCCCGGAGTCGTAGATGAAGTGCGCGGAGACCAACGGGTCGGCGTGCGAGATGTGGTTGGCGACAATGATCATTCCGCCGTCGGAGGCGAGGTGCTCCTGGCCGCGCCAGGTCCGCCGGGTCCAGACGGTCATCACCGGCTTCACCAGCCCCACGGCGAACCGTTGCCAGAACCCCAGCCTCCGCCGTGCCACTGTGCCTCCTCGTCGCGCCCCAACCCCGCCGCGAACCCCGCCCGCGACACCCGCCGCGGAAATCATGCCTGCTCGCCCCCGGTACGGCCAGCGAGGGTCCCGCCGTGCGGCTGGCAGGATTGCGGGCGTGAGTCAGCCGAGATGGGCCGTGGTGGTGCCGGTGAAGCGGCTGGCAGCGGCCAAGAGCCGGCTGCGGGGCGCCCTGCCGGGCGTACCGCACGAGGAGTTGGCGCTGGCCCTGGCGGCCGACACGCTCCGCGCGGTGCTGGCCTGCCCGGCGGTCGCCGAGGCCCTGGTGGTGACCGACGACGCCCGGGTGGCGGGGGCGGCGCGGGCCGCCGGCGCGCGGGTGCTGCCCGACGAGCCGGCCGCCGGACTGAACGCCGCGTTCCGGCACGGCGCGGCCGCGACGACCGCCGGGTGGGTGGCCGGGCTCACGGCGGACCTGCCGGCGCTGCGCCCGGCCGAGCTGGCCGGCGCACTGCTCGCGGCGCAGAACGGGCGGCCCGCGGTACGCCGTTTCGTGCCCGACGCGCCGGGCAGCGGCACCGTGCTGCTCACCGCGCCGCCGGGGGCACCGCTGGACCCTCGCTTCGGGGTGGGCTCGGCTGTCGCGCACGCGGCGAGCGGGGCGCTGCCGCTCAGCGGCGACTGGCCCAGCCTGCGCCGGGACGTGGACACCGCCGCGGACCTGACCGCCGCCGCCCGGCTCGGCCTGGGGCCGCGCACCGCCGCACTCGTCACCGTCGACCGCCCCGCCCGCTCGGCGGGCTGACCCGCCCCGCCCACTCGGCGGGCTGACCCGCCCCGCCCGCCCGGTGTACGGTGCCAGCATGCAGGGCACGGTGGCCAGCTACGACGCGGCGACGCGCAGCGGTGTCCTGCTGCTCGACGACGGCACCGAGATGCGCTTTCCCGCCCGGGCCTTCGACGCCTCCGGGCTGCGGCTGCTCCGGCTCGGCCAGCGGGTTCGCATCGACACCGATCCCGACGGTGAGGTCGTCCGGGTGACATTGCCGACGATGATCTGAGCCGGCGAGCCCAAGTTCATTTTGCGTTTACCGGAATCGGGTGATTATGAGCGGGTGAGCACCCCTCGCGAGCACCCGGCCCGCCCGTCCACCACCGACCTCCGCAACGGTTCCCGCGCCCGCGGCACCGACGGCCGCTTCCGCCCGTCCCGTGCCGAGCGGGCCGGCGCCGCCCGCGCCGACACCCTCGCCGACGACCCCGGCGGCGCCTCCTCCGGGCTGGACGAGGTCCTCGACCCCGCGGCGACCGTCGAGGAGGACGGTCCGGCCGCCGGTGCCGTCCATCAGGTGCTGCCGAGCGACCTACCGACCGGCGACGAGGAAGACGACGAACAGCCGGCGGCCCCGCCGCTGCCGGAGGACCGTTTCCTCAACCGGGAGCTGTCCTGGCTCGACTTCAACGCCCGGGTGCTCACCCTGGCCGAGGACCAACGCACCCCGCTGCTGGAACGGGCCAAGTTCCTGGCGATCTTCGCCAGCAACCTGGACGAGTTCTACATGGTGCGGATCGCCGGGCTGAAGCGGCGGCTCTCCGCCGGCCTGCCGGTGCGCGGCGGGGACCGGCTGCCCCTGCGTACCCAGTTGGAGATGATCGCCGAGCGGACCGCCGAGCTGGGCGCCCGGCACGCCGCCTGCTTCGTCGACGACGTCCTGCCCAAACTGGCCGACGAGGGCATCCGCATCCTGCGCTGGGCTGAGCTGGGCGACCCGGAGCGGGAGCGGCTGCGCACCTACTTCCGGGAGCACATCTTCCCGGTGCTGACCCCGCTCGCGGTGGACCCGGCGCACCCGTTCCCGTACATCTCCGGGCGGTCGCTGAACCTGGCCGTGGCGGTTCGCGACCCCGACGGCGGTTCGGAGCTGTTCGCCCGGGTGAAGGTGCCCAACAACGTCCCCCGCTTCGTCCGGGTGGACCGGGACCAGCCGGGCGTGCGGATGCTGCCGGTGGAGGACCTGATCTCGGTGCACCTGGGCCAGTTGTTCAGCGGCATGCAGGTGGTCGAGTGCCACCTGTTCCGGGTCACCCGCAACGCCGAGGTGGAGGTCGACGAGGACCGCGACGAGGACCTGCTCCAGGCCCTGGAACGGGAACTGGCCCGACGGCGGTTCGGTCCGCCGGTCCGCCTGGAGGCCGCCGCGTCCATCTCCGACCACATGCTGGAGCTGCTCGTCCGCGAGCTGGACATGAACGAGCAGGACGTGTTGCGGGTGCCTGGGCTGCTGGACCTGTCCGCGTTGTGGCAGGTCTACGGCGAGGCCGACCGGCCGGACCTCAAGGACCCGCCGTTCGTGCCGGCCACCCACCCCCGGCTCGCCGAGGGCGAGGTGCCGCGCAGCGTCTTCTCCACCCTGCGCGACGGGGACATCCTGGTGCACCACCCGTACCACTCGTTCGCCACGAGCGTGCAGCGCTTCATCGAGCAGGCCGCCGCCGACCCGAACGTGCTGGCCATCAAGCAGACCCTCTACCGGACCAGCGGCGACTCCCCGATCGTCGACGCGTTGGTCGACGCGGCCGCCGCCGGCAAGCAGGTGGTGGTGCTGGTGGAGGTGAAGGCCCGGTTCGACGAGGTGGCCAACATCGGCTGGGCGCGCACGCTCGAGCGGGCCGGCTGCCACGTGGTGTACGGCCTGGTCGGCCTCAAGACGCACTGCAAGACGGCGCTTGTGGTCCGGCAGGAGGGCAACCAGATCCGCCGCTACTGCCACATCGGCACCGGCAACTACCACCCAAAGACCGCCCGGATGTACGAGGACTTCGGCATGCTGACCGCCGACCCGGAGATCGGCGCGGACCTCACCGACCTGTTCAACGTGCTCACCGGGTACAGCCGACAGACCGCGTACCGGCGGTTGCTCGTCGCCCCGCAGGGCATTCGCAGCGGGCTCATCGAGCGCATCGAGCGGGAGATCTCCCACGTTCGACTGGGCATGCCCGGCCTGGTCCAGTTCAAGGTCAACTCGCTCGTCGACGAGGGGATTACCGACGCGCTGTACCGGGCCTCCCAGGCCGGCGTGCACGTCGACCTGCTCATCCGGGGCATGTGCACACTGCGACCGGGGGTGCCGGGGTTGTCGGAGAACATCCGCGTCCGCTCGATCCTCGGTCGGTTCCTGGAGCACTCCCGGGTCTTCCGGTTCGGCAACAACGGCGAGGCCGAGTTTTGGATGGGCTCCGCCGACCTGATGCACCGCAACCTCGACCGCCGGGTGGAGGCGCTGGTGCGGGTGAGCGACCCGATCGCCCGCGCCGAGCTGGATCACGTGCTCACCGCCGCGATGAGCCCCGACGTGGACGCGTTCGAACTGGCCGGCGACGGCACCTGGACCCGGCGTACCGGCGAAGACGCGAAAGCGCGGTCTCACCTGCAGCAACTACTGCTGCGCCGAGTCGGTGGCACGGCCAGTTGACCGATCAGCGCCTAGGCTGAAGTGATGGTCGAGGAGGAGCAGAAGTACGAGGTGGACGACGCCTACGTGCTGCCGGACCTGGCCGCCACGGCCCCGGCCGGAGGTCGGGTCCGGGTGCTGCCACCGGTGACGCTCGTCGCCCGCTACCTCGACACCGTCGACCTGCGGCTGGCCCGTGCCGGTGCCTCGCTGCGGCACCGCAGGGGCGACGAGCTGCCCTGGACGGTGAAGCTGCCGACCGGGACGCCGGGCGTCCGGCACGAGATCTCCCGCCCCGGGCCGAAGGGCGAGCCGCCGCCGGAACTCGTGGAGTTGGTCACCGTCCTGCACCGGGGGGCTCCGCTGGCACCGGTGACGGTGCTGCGGACGGTCCGGCACGCGTACGAGGTGTGCGACAAGGGCGGCGCGGTGCTCGCCGAGGTGGTGGACGACCGGGTGACGGTGCTCGACGACACCGGCGCCACCACCGGTACGTTCCGCGAGCTCGAGGTGGAGCGCAAGGCCGGCGACCGGGCACTGCTCGACCGGGTGGGGGCGGTGCTGCGCGAGGCGGGCGCCCAGGGCGGCACGTTCACCCCGAAGCACGTACGGGCGCTTGGCGCGACGGCACAGGCCGACCCGGACCTGGTCGCGCCGGCCGGGCTGACCGGGGAGCCGACCGCCGGCGACGTGGTGACCGAGGCGATCCGCAAGGAGATCCGCCGGCTGTTGGCGCACGACCCGCTGGTCCGGCTGCGCGCCCCGGCGGGCGGTGGCGACACCGCCGTGCACCAGATGCGGGTGGCCTGTCGACGCCTGCGCAGCGATCTGCGTACCTTCAAGCCGCTGCTCCGCAAGACCTGGTCCCGCCCGCTGCGCGACGAGCTGCGCTGGCTGGCCGGTGTCCTCGGCGGGGCCCGCGACGCCGAGGTGCTGCGCAGGCGGTTGCGGGACACCGCGAGCGCCGATCCGCTCAGCCCGCTCGACCAGGGTGCGGTGGACCGGCTGGACGAGGTGCTCGCCCAACGGCAACGGCAGGCGCTCGCCGCGATCGACGAGGCGTTGCGCTCCCCGCGCTACCTGGCCCTGGTGGACGCTTTAGTGCTGGCCGCCCGCGCCCCTCGGCTCACCCGCGAGGCGGCGGCCCCCGCGGCGGAGGCGTTGCCCGCGCTGGTGGCCCGGCCCTGGCGGCGGCTGACCGGGCCGGACGGCGTCGACGGGCTCGACGCCCAGTCGCCGGACGACCGCTGGCACGCCGTCCGCAAGGAGGGCAAACAGACCCGGTACGCGGTGAACGCGGTGGCACCGACCGTCGGCAAGGGCCCGCGCCGGCTGTCCCGGGCCCTCGCCGGTGTGCAGGACGTGCTCGGCGAGCACCAGGACGCGGCGGTGGCGGCGGACACCTGGCTGGAGATCGCCGCCGAGCGGCCGGACGACCACGACCTGGCGGTCACCGCCGGGCGGCTGGCCGAGCGCGAACGCGCGTCGGTACGCCGGATGCGGGCGCTCTTCCCGGCCGCCTGGCACCGGGCCACCCGGCGGCGGCGAACCAGTTGGCTGCCGTGACCGGCATCCGAGCGGCGGGCGGGGTGGCCTGGCGGCCGACCGCCGACGGCGTACGCGTCTGCGTGGTGCACCGCCCCCGCTACGGCGACTGGACGCTGCCGAAGGGCAAGCTGGAGCCGGGCGAGACCGCGCTCGCCGCCGCGGTGCGCGAAGTCGCCGAGGAGGCCGACGTGCGGGGCGTACCGCAGGTCCGGCTGCCGTCGGTGCGGTACCGCAGCGAGGGGCAGGCCAAGCTCGTCGACTACTGGTCGATGCTCGCGGTGGCCCGCGGCGGTTTCCAACCGAACACCGAGGTGGACGACATTCGCTGGCTCGCGGTGGACGACGCGATCCAGGTGGTCAGCTACCCGCACGATGCCGAGGTGCTGGCGGCGTTCGCCGCGCTGCCGGCGGTGACCGCGACCGTCGCGGTGGTCCGGCACGCGCACGCCGGTAAGCGGGCCACCTGGTCCGGCCCGGACGTCGGGCGTCCCCTGGACGCCGAGGGATGGGCGCAGGCGGCCGCGCTGGCCCACCTGGTCGCCCTGATCCGACCGGCCCGGCTGGTGTCGGCGTCACCGCGACGCTGCGTGCAGACCCTGGATCCGGCCGCCGCGCTGCTCGACCTGCCGATCGAGATCTGCGGCGACCTGGACGAGCCACAGCCCGGCCAGCAGGCCGACGAGCAGATCCTCGCCACCGCCGCCAGGCTGCTGGAGTTCGCCACCGCCGGTGGGCAGGTGGCGGTGTGCAGCCAGGGCAAGGTGCTGCCGGGCGCCCTGGAACGCTTGACGGGCCGCACCGACGAGGACTTCACCACCCCCAAGGGCGGCGGTTGGCTGCTCGCCTTCGGTGGCGACCGGTTGGTCGCCGCCGACCGCCTGTAGCGCCAGGTGCCGTGGCCGGCGGGCGGCCCGGGGTCAGCGGGGTGGCAGGGTCAGGGTCACCGCCACCGGCAGGTGGTCGCTTGCCGTGCCACGCGGCGCGACCGGGTTTGTCGCGGTGAGGCCGGGCGAGACGAAGACGTGGTCGATCTGCTCGCGCGGGTCGTCGGCGGGGCTCGTCGCCAGCGGCCGGGCGGTTGCCAACGCGTCGACCAGACCGGCCGCGGTGAACTGTCCGAACGCCTCGTCCCCCGGCTCCGTGTTCAGGTCCCCCGCCACCACCAGGGGCCGGCCGGCCGCGTACCCGGTGGCGAAGTCGGCGACCGCTCGGGCCTGGACCACCGGGCCCCGCCCGGGTGGAGGTTGCAGGTGGGTGCTGACCACCGCGGTACGGACGCCGTCGCCGAGGTCCAGGGTGACGGCGAGTGCCTGCGCGCCGGTGGGTGCCCCGACGGCCGGCAGGGCAACGGTCCGCGGATCGGTGACCGGCCAACGGCTGAGCACCGCGTCGCCCCACACCGGGTCCGCCGCCGGCCCGAAGACGTACGGCATACCGAGCCGGCCGGCCAACAGGTCCAGGGTGTCGTGGCCGCCGTTGAGCAGCCAGGCCCGGTCCACCTCGCTGAGCAGCACCACGTCGGGTCGCTGCCGGTCGACGGCCTCGGTGAGCCCGGTCAGGTCGAACCGACCGTCCAGCCCGAAACCCATCCGGATGTTGTACGCCACCACGGTCAGCCGCTCCGGTGGGCCCTCCCGGTTGCTGCTCACCGGCACCTCGTCGGCGAGCACCGGCGCCAGCAGGGCCAGCGCGGTGACCACACCAGCGGCCCGCAGCGGCGGGAACGGCCCGGGGAGGCGGTCGACGGCGGGACGGGCGGCGAACGCCACCACGGCGACCAGCAGGGCCACCAGCACGGGCACCGGGGCGTTGGGGTAGCCGAGGTCGTAGGCGGAGTAGTACCCGACGGCGCCCAGCGCGAAGACGAGCATGCCGGCGGCGACCGCGTACCCGCGGCGGGCCGCCCACCGCCCGTCATCTCCCTCGTCGCCCACGGCAGTGGTGCCGCTCTTCGGGTGGCTGGCGTCGTCGGTGCGGGCGAGGCAGGTGCCGAGACCGACGGCGGCGAGCAGGATGGCCGGGAGGAGCAGGTCACCCCGGTCGAGGGCGAACAGCACGGCGCCGGCCAACACCGCCAGCGGCCCGTACGCTCGGCTCCACCGCTGGGGTGGCCGGGTCGACGCGGCGCACAGGAACGCGGCGACCGCCACGGGCACCGGTGCCATGCCGAGCAGTGGTGAGCGCGCCACACCGCCGCCGGCGAGCAGGTACGACATCCCGGTCTGGGCCAGCGCCGGGGAGAGCGCCACCATCCCGGCCAGCAGCAGCGCCGGCCCGGTCAGCAGCCAGGCCCGGACGCCACCGGCGCCCGCCCGCGCGGCACCGTCCCCGCGGCCGGAGCGCGCCGTACCGAGCACGAACAGCGCCACCGCGACGGAGCTGAGCAGCCAGGCCACCACGTCGCCCCGCCAGACCAGGTCGACGGTGTCCAGCACGGCGTGCAGGGCCGCGTTGACCGCGAACCCCAACGCCAGCCCCGGGACCGGTCGGTCGGTGTCGGCGGCGACGCCTACCAACCAGACGAGCCCGGCGAGCAGCCCGGCGGTGGCCAGCCAGAGCTGTGTACGCCCGCCGGGTGTCGCGGTGAGCGCGAGCCGGGCGGCGGCGAGCAGCACGGCGGCCACGACCGTGACCGGGCGGGCACCGACCCGGCGGACCACCGCGGGTGCACCCATCGCGAGCACGAACCAGCCGAGGGCGAACGCGCCCATCAGCTCGGCCGGGGTGGACGCCGCCTGACCGAAGATGGTGATGATGCCGGGCAGCCACACGCGCAGCACGTCGATGAGGAGGATGACGCCCAGCGCGAGCGTCCCGGTGGTGACCTGGCGGTAGCGCACCGGCGCCCCATTTCGGTGTCGGCGGGCCGGCGGAGGGGGGCCGGCACGGCGATTCTGCGCGAGCGTGCCGAGCGGGTCAACGGTCTCCGTACGCCGAAAGGGCGTCCACCAACGGGTGGACGCCCTGACGGAGTTGGTCGGTCAGCGCTTGCTGGCCGCCTTCTTGGCCGGAGCCTTCTTCGCCGGCGCCTTCTTGGCCGCCGTGCTCTTGCTCGCCGTCGCGGTGGTCTTCTTCGCCGCGGTCGACCTGGTCGCCGCGGTGGTCTTCTTCGCCGCGGTGGTCTTCTTGCTGGCGGCCGTCTTGGTCGCCGTGGTGGTCTTGCTCGCCTTGGCCGGGGCGGTCTTCTTGCTGGCGGCCGTCTTGGTCGCCGTGGCGGTCTTGCTCGCCTTGGCCGGGGCGGTCTTCTTGCTTGCCGTCTTGGCCGCGGTTGCCTTGGTGCCCGCGGCCTTGGCGCCTGTCGTCTTGGTGCCCGCCGCCTTGGTGCCGGCCGTCTTGGCCGTGGCGGTGGTGGTGGCGGCCTTCTTCGTCGCCACCGTGGCCTTCGGCACCTTGCCGCTGGCCACCATCTCCTTGAACCCGGCGCCGGGGCGGAAGGTCGGGACGGATGTCTTTTTGACCTTCACCGCCTCGCCGGTACGCGGGTTGCGCGCTGTTCGCGCACCACGCACACGCTTTTCGAACGCTCCGAATCCGGTGATCGCCACCTTCTCGCCCTTGGTGACCGCCGCCTGGACCTCGGTGAGGACCGCCTCGAGGGCGTTCGTCGCCGTCTTCCGGTCCCCCAGGCGAACGGCGAGCGCCTCGATGAGCTCGGCCTTGTTCACGACTTCCTCCCGATTGTGCAACTGACTCGTCGCGAGCCATTCTGCGCGCACGTTATGCCCTGTGCTGCCGGGACACAAACATTCGGTGGAAAAAAGCCCTTGTGTCGTAACGGATTCACCCCCACCGGTCGGACCGATGGGGGTGAAATCCGCTGTGCGGCCGGTCGTACGGCTATGCCACGGAGGGCAGGAACGGCAGTCGCCGGGCCTCGTAGGAGTCGATGTCGGCGGCGTTGCGGAGGGTGAGTCCAATGTCGTCGAGGCCCTCCAGCAGCCGCCAGCGGCTGAAGTCGTCAAGCGGGAACGACCAGTTGGCGTCCCCGGCCCGGAGCTGGCGGGCGGTCAGGTCGACGGTCACCGGGGTGGTCGGATCGGCCTCGACCAGGTCCCACAACTCTTCGACCGCTTTCAATTCCAACTCGACCGGCAACAGGCCTTCCTTGAGGGCGTTGCCGCGAAAGATGTCGCCGAAGCGTGGCGCCACCACCGCGCGGAAGCCCCAGTCCCGCAGTGCCCAGACGGCGTGCTCCCGGGAGGAGCCGGTGCCGAACTCCGGGCCGGCGATCAGGATCGACGCCCCGGAATAGCGTTCATCGTTGAGGACGAATGTCGGATCTTCCCGCCACGCGTTGAACAACCCGTCGGCGAAGCCCGTCCGCGTCACCCGCTTGAGGTACACGGCGGGGATGATCTGATCGGTGTCCACGTTGGACCGGCGCAGCGGCACGGCCGTGCCGGTGTGGGTGGTGAACTTGTCCATCTCCTCGGTCCCTTCTACAGGTCGGCGGGGGCGGCCAGCCGGCCGACCACTGCGGTGGCGGCGGCGACCGGCGGGGAGACCAGGTGGGTACGCCCACCCCGGCCCTGACGGCCCTCGAAGTTGCGGTTCGAGGTGGAGGCGGAGCGTTCGCCGGGCTTCAGCGTGTCGGGGTTCATGCCCAGGCACATGGAGCAGCCGGCGAACCGCCACTCGGCTCCGGCGTCGGCGAAGACCTTGTCCAGCCCCTCGGCCTCGGCGGCCTCCCGCACGGCGGCGGAACCGGGCACCACGAGCATTCGGACGCCGTCGGCGACCTGGTGCCCCCGCAGCACGTCGGCGGCGGCCCGCAGGTCCTCCAGGCGACCGTTGGTGCAGGAGCCCACGAAGACCACGTCGATGGGCAGCTCCCGCAGTGGGGTGCCGGGGCGCAGGTCCATGTATTCCAGGGCGCGGCGCGCGGCGGCGCGCTCCGAGTCGGTGACGAAGTCCTCCGGGTCCGGCACCGGCGCGCTCAGCGGCGCCCCCTGCCCGGGGTTGGTGCCCCAGGTGACGAACGGGGTGACCCGGCTGGCGTCCAGGGTCACCTCGGCGTCGAAGCGCGCGCCCTCGTCGGTGGGCAGCGTCCGCCACCACGCCAGCGCCGCGTCCCAGTCCGCGCCCTTCGGCGCGTTCGGCCGACCGTTGAGGTACGCGAAGGTGGTCTCGTCCGGCGCGATCATGCCGGCCTTGGCACCCCACTCGATGGACATGTTGGCGATCGTCATCCGCCCCTCCATGGAGAGGGCCTCGATCGCCTCGCCGCGGTACTCGACGATGTGCCCGCGCCCCCCACCGGTGCCGACCTGGGTGATCAGCGCGAGCACCAGGTCCTTGGCTGTGACGCCCGGGGCCAGCCGCCCGGTGACGTTCACGGCCATCGTCTTCGGCCGGCTCTGCGGCAGCGTCTGGGTGGCCAGCACGTGCTCCACCTCGCTGGTGCCGATGCCGAAGGCGAGCGCGCCGAACGCGCCGTGGGTGGCGGTGTGCGAGTCGCCGCAGACGATCGTCATGCCCGGTTGGGTGACACCGAGCTGCGGGCCGATCACGTGCACGATGCCCTGGTTGTCGTCGCCGAGCGGGTGCAGCCGCACCCCGAACTCGGCGCAGTTGCGCCGCAGCGTCTCGATCTGCGTACGCGAGGTGGGGTCCTCGATGGTGAGCAGGTCACCACGGCGCAGGCGGAACGCCGGGTCGGCGTACCCGGTCGGGGTGTTGTGGTCCTCGGTCGCGAGGGTCAGGTCGGTACGACGCACCCGGCGGCCGGCGAGCCGCAGCCCGTCGAACGCCTGCGGGCTGGTCACCTCGTGCAGCAGGTGCAGGTCGATGAAGAGCAGATCCGGCTCACCAGCGGCGGACCGTACGACGTGCGCGTCCCAGACCTTCTCGGCCAGGGTCCTCGGCTCAGGAGTGACTCCCACCATCTGGACATCCTAAATTCTGGGAGGTAAGTTTCGGCTTGTGGGACACAGTATGAGCGGTGTCGGCGTTCTCGACAAGGCGGTGGTCATCCTGGCCGCCTGCGTCGACGGCGCCAGCCTGGCCGAACTCGTTGATCGCACCAAGCTGCCCCGGGCCACCGCACATCGGCTGGCCCAGGCCCTGGAGATACACCGGATGCTGGTGCGGGACACCCAGGGCCGCTGGCGCCCCGGGCCCCGCCTCGGTGAGCTGGCCAATGCCGCGCCGGACGTTCTGCTGACCGCCGCCGAGCCGTTGCTGGCCGCGCTGCGCGACGCCACCGGCGAGAGCGCGCAGCTCTACCTGCGCCGCGCCGACGAGCGGATCTGCGTGGCCGCGGCGGAACGCGCCAGCGGCCTGCGGGACACCGTTCCGGTCGGCTCGGTGCTGCCGATGACGGCCGGCTCCGCGGCGCAGATCCTGCTCGCCTGGGAGCCCCCGGAGGCGGTGATGCCGCTGCTGCCGCGCAGCAAGTTCACCGGCCGCACCCTGGCCGAGGTACGCCGCCGTGGCTGGGCGCAGAGCGTCGCCGAGCGGGAGGCCGGTGTGGCGAGCGTCTCCGCCCCGATCCGGGACCGCACCGGCCGCGTGATCGCCTCGGTCAGCATCTCCGGCCCGATCGAGCGCCTGGGCCGCCGCCCCGGCGAACGTCACGCCATGGCCGTCGTGAGAGCCGGCCAACGCCTCTCCGGCCTCTAACCCCCCAACCCCAACCCCCACCCCCCAACCCCCCACCCCACCGGCCCGCGTTGATCATGGGGTTAGCGTGACGCGCGACGGCGTGTCGCCCCCGCCAACCTCATGATCACCCAGGTCGGGCGAGGGCCGGGTGGGGAGGGGGGAAGGGGGAGGGGAAGGGGGTGGGGGTGGGGGGACGAGAAAGGCTCATCTCGCTGGGCGAGATGAGCCTTTGGTTGTAGCCCCGACCGGATTCGAACCGGCGCTACCGCCTTGAGAGGGCGGCGTCCTGGGCCGCTAGACGACGGGGCCAGAACTTTCCTGTTCACCGCCCTCGCGAGCGGTGCGCCTGTAGTCTAGCGGCACCGTACCCGGGCGCGAGCGCGGGGTGCGGGCCCGCGCGGGGGCCGGCGGGCGGACACGAAACAGCCCGCCTCACCTGGTGAGACGGGCTGTGCACGCTGTAGCCCCGACCGGATTCGAACCGGCGCTACCGCCTTGAGAGGGCGGCGTCCTGGGCCGCTAGACGACGGGGCCAGAACAACTTTTGCTCCCCCACCTCAGCGGTGGAGGAGCTGCACTCTACCGAAGACCACCCTCCGCCCCCGAAGGGGCGGAGTCGAACTCCGTCAGAATCCAGCGTCTGGAAATTCTCACGAATTCCAGCAGCGCTGGGGTACCAGGACTCGAACCTAGACTAACTGAACCAGAATCAGTCGGGCTGCCAATTACCCCATACCCCATTGGCCCCTTGCGGCGCCGGGAGTGAACTTTACCCTCCCGGTGCCGGCAGGCCAAATCCGATCCCCCCGAACCACCCGTGAGCTGCGGAAACAGGGGCATCAGACGGATCAGGCGACGGGCACCACCGGGTTGGTGAGCTCGCCGATGCCCTCGATCCGCACGGTGACCGTATCCCCCTCGACAAGCGGGCTAACCCCGGCCGGAGTGCCGGTGAGAACGACGTCGCCGGGCAGCAGGGTCATCACGTGCGAGATGTACGACACCAGGCCCGCCACGTCGAAGACCATGTCCTTCGTGCGGCCGAGTTGGCGTACCTCCATCTCCTCCGGATTGCGACCGACCTCACACCGGATCTCCAGGTCGGAGACGTCCAGACCGGTGGTGATCCACGGGCCGATCGGGCAGAAGGAGTCGAACCCCTTGGCCCGCGTCCACTGCCCGTCGGAACGCTGGAGGTCCCGAGCGGTGACGTCGTTGGCGCAGGTGTAGCCGAAGATCGCGCGTTCGGCGGCGGCCCGGTCGGCGCGGCGCGCGCCCGGCGCCCCGATCACGACCGCCAGCTCCGCCTCGTGCTCGACCTGCTTCGAGAAGATCGGCAGTCGGATGGCGTCCCGGGGGCCGATCACCGAGGTGGACGGCTTGAGGAAGAGCAGCGGCTCCTTGGGCACGTCGTTGCCGAGTTCGGCGGCGTGGTCGGCGTAGTTGCGACCGACACAGACGACCTTGCTGGGCAGGATCGGCGAGAGCAGTCGGACGTCGGAAAGGGCCCAGCGGGCCCCACTGAAGGAGAGTTTGCCGAACGGGTGGCCCTCGATCTCGGCGATGGTCAGGCCCTGCGGCCCGGCCCCCGGTTCGCCTTCGACGGCTCCGAACGACATTCCCTTGGCATGGGCGAAACGAGCGATACGCACCCGGCCAATCTAGCCCCGCCGACCCCGTCACCGGCCAGGACCGGCCGTCGGGTGTGCGCAACCCGTCAGCGCGCGGCACCTTACCGGAGCTGGAGGTGACCGGGGTGGGGTTCCCGACTTCGTACCCGCACGGAGGCGACCCGCCCCTAGCGTCGGCTCCGGAGGTTCGTTCGTATGCCTGCATCGACACGACACCACAGAGCCCTCGCAGTGTTCGTACACTGCCTCGGCATCCTCGCCGCCGTGCCGGCCCTGCCGACGGCGGCCCCGGAGGCGTCGGCCGCGCCGAGACCACCGGCCGCGACGGCCCGACCGCCGGACGCCACACCACCACCGGGCGGCGTAACCCGACCGAGCGCCGTGCCGACCGGGGTGCCGACGGCCGCTCCGGCGGAGCCCACGCACCCGCCGGTCGCGGTGGTCGCGCGGATGTCCGCCGAACCCACCCCGCCGTCGGCGCCACCGGCGGTGGCGCCTCCGTCCCGGGCACCGGCGTCGGCGCCCCCGCAGCAGGTCACGGTGGCGGTCGCGCCGGAGAGCAGCCCCGCACCGAGGTACCGGATCCAGGTGCGCAACGTGGGCAACGCCCCGGTGGACACCACCGTGCGGCAGGAGCTGCCGCCCGGGTCGTCGCCGACCGCGATCAGCGCCGGTGGCCGGTCCACCCGGGCCGGCGGGTCCACCACCGAGGTGACCTGGCGGTTGAGACTGCCGGCACACAGCAGCACCACGCTTGGCACCGCGCTCGCCGCGACCCCGCCCGGCCAGCCGCTGACCGCGCCCGCCTGCGCGTTCACCAGTGACGGCACCCGGCCGTACGACTGCGCCACGGCCACCTGGAAGGCGGCGGCGGCACCGGCGGCCGAGGTCACCGAGGCACCACCCTGGCGCCGGTACCCGGTGCTACTCGCCGGACTGGCGGTCCTGCTGCTGATCAGCGCCGCCCTGGTGTGGGTGTGGCGACGTCGGCGCGCGGGCCGGGTCACGGCTGCCGCACTGTCCCGCCGGGGCGGACCCGACGGTGGTCGCGGAACGATCTATCCGCGCCCGGCAGCACCGAGTGCCACGCGCCGTCGGCGTACCCCGCCGGTCTGGCTGTTGGTGGGTGCGGCAGTGGCGGTGCTCGCCGGCATCGTCGGCACTGCGGGCTGGACGGCGACCCGGCAGGTATCGGCGATCGACACACAGAAACAGCCAACAAGCGGCGCGTGGATGGGCACCGGGGTCACCGGGCCGGTGGGCGTGCCACTTCGCGAGTCGGCGTTCGAGTTCACCGTGTACCGGATGTCCTGCGGAGCGCCCGGAACCGCCGGGAAGGCCGATGGCGGAGGTGCCGCGCCGGCCAACGGCCGACGCTGTCAGGCCACCGTCGGTGTGCGCAACGTCACCGGCGACCACCAACCCTGGCACGGCCAACTGCAACGGGCCTACCTGCCCGGCGGGCGCTGGGTGAGCACCGACGAGCCCGCCACCCGGGCCGCCAACCTGGGCCGGGACATCTTCGCCGACCCGATGGCCGCGGGCAGTCGGATGGTGCTGCCCCTTGTCTTCACCGTCGACGGGCGGGACCCGCCGCAGCAGCTCGAGCTGCGCAGCGGGGTGTTCTCCGCCGGCGTGCGGGTGCACATGCCCTGACCGGATGCGCGGGCGGCGGTCGTACCCTGGGGGGCGTGACCGCCGCCCTCGCCCCCGCCGTGCTCGACGTGGCGCAGTGGCAGGCCCGCCGGCGCGCCCACGAGGAGCGGGTGGACGTCTGGTTGACGCCGCACCTGGCCCGCCGGCGGCGCGGCGAGCGGCACCCGGTGGCCGACTTCCTGTTCACCTACTACTCGCACCGCCCGGCCCAGCTCCGCCGTTGGCACCCGGGCGCCGGGGTCGAGCTGCGTGACGCCGATCCGGCCGAGTTCGGGCGGGACTACCGCGCCACCACCGCCGGGGTCACCCTCGACACCGATGCGGTACGCGCGCGGCGCGGCGAGTCGATCGCCTGGATCCGCTCGCTGCTGGCCGCCACCGCCGGGCGGGCACCGCACCTCGGCTGCTTCGGGATGCACGAGTGGGCGATGGTCTACCGGCAGACCCGGGAGGAGGTGCGGCACAACGCCTGGCCGCTGCGGCTGAGCCCGGAGCGGACCGCCGCCGTCGTCGAGGAGCGGGGCGTGCGGTGCAGCCACTTCGACGCGTTCCGGTTCTTCACACCGCCGGCCCGGCCGTTGAACCTGCTCACCCCGACCCGGGAGACGCAGCACGCGCACGAGCAGCCGGGCTGCCTGCACGCCAACATGGATCTGTACAAGTGGGCCTACAAGTTGTCCCCGCTTGTCGGATCGGAGCTGGTGGCCGACACGTTCGAGCTGGCCAGGGAGATCCGCACGCTGGACATGCGGGCCAGCCCGTACGACCTGGCGGCACTGGGCTGCCCGCCGGTGCGGGTGGAGACCCCGGAGGGTCGGGCGGAGTACGCGGCAGCGCAGCGCGCGTTCGCCGACCGGGCCGCCGTGCTGCGCGACCGGCTGCTCGCCGCCGTCCCGGCCTGAGTCGACCGCGGGGACCTACTCGCCGTCGGCGCGGCGGTCCCGTTTGCGCTGGGACTGGCGCTTCTTCTCGGCCAGCCTGCGCTCCTTGGCCCCACGGGACGGGCGGGTCGCCCGGCGGGGCGGCGGTGGGGGTGCGGCGGCCTCCCGCAGCAGCGCGGTCATGCGTTCGCGGGCCGCCTCCCGATTGGCGAGCTGGGCCCGGTGCTCGCTCGCGGCGATCGTCAGCACCCCGTCGACCAGGCGGTTGGCCAGCCGGGCCAGGGCCCGCGACCGCAGCCACTCGGGCACGGCCGGCGAGTTGGCCAGGTCGTAGCTCAGCTCGACCCGGGAGTCAGCGGTGTTCACCCCCTGCCCACCCGGCCCCGACGAGCGGGAGAAGCGCTCCCGCAGCTCCCCGGCGGGAACGATCCACCGATCGGTCACCCGCAGTCCGTCGTCCACGCCCCGAGGCTAACCCGCGACGACCCTCCGGGGGTCATCGGTGCGGGGTCTTGCTCTGCGTCGGGGACTGGCTGGGCGCCGGCCCGGCGGTTTCCTCGTCGGAGCCGACCGCCGCGTACGCCACCGCGCCGAAGAGCAGCAGCGCGATCACCCCGGCCTTCACGGCGACCCCACGGATCAGTGACCAGGCGCCCCGACGGGCGCCCGGCACCGACTTCCGGACCGTCTGGTAGTCGTTCCACCCGCGCCGTGCTCGGGCGTACGCCGACCCCACTGCACATCCGATGACCAGGCCCACCAGCAGGAGGACCGCGAGAAGAGGACGCTCCACCTCCGCCAGTATCCATACCGACAGCGGTATTTCCATGGTGCGATGCCGTCCGGCCGGATATCTGACACTGGCCGCGCCGTCGGGTGTCGGCGCAGGTCAGCCACCCTTGCCGATGATCGTGTCGGCGGTCTGCTGCACCTGGTCGATGGGGATGGCGAAACCGATGCCGATCGATCCGTTCCCGTCGATGGTGGCGATGGCGGTGTTCACGCCGACCACCTCGCCCCGGGCGTTGACGAGTGGCCCACCCGAGTTGCCGGGGTTGATCGACGCGTCGGTCTGCACCGCGCGGTGCCGGTTGTCGCCCAGCCGCACCTCGCGGTCCAACGCGCTGACGATGCCGGCGGTGACCGTTCCGGCCAGCCCGAGTGGCGAACCCACCGCGAGCACCGGCTCACCGACCCGGGTCGCACCGGGCTTGGACAGGGGCAACGGGGTGAGACCGGCCGCTGCCGGCACCTTCAGCACCGCCAGGTCGCTGCGGGGCTCCCGACCCACCACGTCGGCGGCGAACCGGCGGCCGTCGGGCAACTCGACGGTCACCGGCCCGCCACCACCCTTGGCCAGGATGTGGTCGTTGGTGATCAGGTGCTGCTGGTCGTCCACGGCGAAGCCCGAACCGGTCGCGGACCCGGCCGACGTGCCGCCGGCCAGCACCGACACCACCCCGGGCACGGTCCGCTCGGCCGCGGTGACCAGTTCGGCCGGCACCGGGGCGGCCGAGGCCGCAGGCGGGCCGGGAGCCCCGTCCCGGGCGGCCACCACGCCACCGGCGACGGCGCCCGAGACGGCGGAGAGCGCCACCACGGCCAGCGCGGCGAGCAGCCGTCGAGGCCTGCGCCCGCCCGGGTCGCGCTCGGGCGTCTCCCACCACCCGCGCCCGTCCGGGTCGAGGTTCGGTGAGATGAACCAGGGACCGCGCGGTTCGCCCAGTCCGGTCTGTACTGCCATGCGTACTCCTCACGGTCGACGGCTGTGGTGCGCGGCGGTCAGGGCAGGCGGGAGAACCAGCGCAGCGAGCCGGCGGCGGCGCCCATCGCGAACACCAGTCCGAGGCCGATGAACCGAGCCGAGACGTCCTGCCGCTCCGTGCGGTAACCGACCGAGCTGCCGATGTCGTCGTAGACGGCCCGCAGTTCGTCGGTGGTGCTGGCCTCGTGGAACATCCCGCCGGTCTCCTCGGCGACCTCCCTGAGGGTCTGCCCGTCGACCGGCACCTGGATGGGCCGTCCGCCACGGTCGACGAACCCGGACGGTGTCCCGAAGGAGATGGCGTGCACCGGCACCTCTGCCGTGACCGCCTCCGCCGCCGCTTCCATCGGGTCCATTCCGGAGGTGTTGGCACCGTCGGAGAGCAGGATGATCCGGGCCGGTGGCGTCTCCTTCGCGGCCGCGCTGTCGAGGCTCTTGACCGCGCCGAGGGACGTGTTGATGGCCTCGCCGATCGCCGTGCCCTGCACGCCGGTGATGCCCTCGGCGAGCCGGCCGATCCCCTCGTCGAGGGCGTCCCGGTCGGTTCCCGGCGGCACCAGCACCGCCGCGCTGCCGGCGAACGCGACGAGACCCACGTTGAACTCGTCGGGCAGGCCCTCGACGAACCGTCGGGCCGCCTGTTTCGCCGCGGCCAACCGGTCCGGCTCCACGTCGGTGGCGAGCATCGACGTGGACACGTCCACCGCCACCATCACCGTGGCCCGCTCCCGGGGCACCCGCACCTCGGCGCTGGGGCGGGCGAACCCGACGACCAGCAGGGCCAGCATGGCCAGGAACAGCCCGGCCGGTACGTGCCGACGCCAGGCGGGCCGCTCCGGCGCCACCCGGTCCAGCAGCCGCAGATTGGTGAAGCGGACCGCGTACCGGCTGCGCCCGCGCTGCATCAGCAGGTACGCGCCGACGAGGGCGAGTACGCCGAGCAGCAACCAGAGTCGCAGCGGCGACTGCCAGGTCACGCGACACCTCCCCGCGCCGGGCCGACCGGCGCGGCGGCCAGTCGACGCTGGGCGTGCACGTGCCGGACGATGTCCGCGCTCCAGTCCCCGTCGGTGCGCAGGGGCAGGTGGGTGGCTCCGCTGCGGCGCAACGAATTGTGGATCTGATCGCGCTGGGCGGCGGCGGCCTCGGCGTAGCGTTCACGCAGCCGACGGTCCGATGTGCACACCTCGCGGCGGCGGCCGGTCTCCGGGTCGACGAGTGTGATCAGCCCGACGTCCGGTAGCTCCAGCTCACGCGGGTCGGTGATCTCGATCGCCAGCACCTGGTGCCGGGCGGCCAGCCGGCGCACTGCGCGTTCCCAGGGCGCTGGCTGGGCCGGGTCGTCGGGCAGGTCGTCGAGGAAGTCGGAGACCACCACGACCAGACCACGTCGGTTGGCGATCCGGTGCAGCGCGTCGAGCCCGTCGGCCAGATCCGGCGGCCCCTCCGGCCCCCACCCCGGTCGGTCGCCGGGCGGGGTGGGGCGCGGGGCGGCGAGCAGCGCGCGGAGCAGGGTGAGCAGATGGGTACGTCCGCTGCGGGCCGGGAAGCGGCGTACCCCGTCGGCACGCAGCACCTGGGCGCCGAGGCGGTTGCCGACGCCTGCGGTCAGGAAGCCGACCGCCGCGACGGCGGCCACCGCCAGCTCCCGCTTGTCCAGCTCGGCGGTGCCGAACTCCATGCTGGCGCTGCCGTCGACGAGCAGCCAGGTGGTCAGTTCGCGGTCGGCGTCGACCTGGCGGACGTGCGGCACGGCGGTGCGGGCCGTCACGGCCCAGTCCATCCGGCGGACCTCGTCCTCGCCCGGCCGGTACTCGCGGCTGCCGGCGGGCTCGCTGCCGGGTCCGGGCAGCAGACCGCGGTACTGGCCGTGCAGCAGTCCGTTGAGCCGACGCGTGACGGTCAGCTCCAGGCGACGTACCCGCTGGTCCGGGGCCAGCTCGGCCAGGCCCGGGTCGGCCGGCGCGACGTTCGCTCGTCTCATGCCGCCGCCAGATCCGGCGTCTGCTGTGGGTGACCGGTGGCCAGTCGGGGCGGTGGCACCGCCTCGACCAGCCGCCGCACCAGGCTCTCGGCCGACACCCCGTCGGCCACCGCGTCGAAGGAGAGCACCAGCCGGTGGGCGAGGACGTCGACGGCCAGGTCACGGACGTCCTCGGGCAGCACGTACTCGCGCCCCCGCAGCAGGGCCTGGGCCCGCGCGGCGGCGACCAGGCCCAGGGTGGCCCGGGGGCTGGCGCCGTACGCCAACAGCGGGGCGATCTCCGGCAGCCCGAAGCGGCCCGGGTCACGGGTGGCGAGGATCAGGCGCACCACGTACTCGGCAAGCGCGTGGTGGACGAAGACCTTCTCGGCGTGGGCCTGGAGGTCGAGCAGTCGTTGCGCGTCGAGCACCGGGCGCGGGCTCGGCCGGTCGGTGCTCATCCGGTAGAGGATGGCCAGTTCGTCGGCGTCGCTGGGGTAGTCGACCACCACCTTCATCAGGAACCGGTCGCGCTGCGCCTCCGGGAGCTGGTAGACCCCCTCGGACTCGATCGGGTTCTGGGTGGCGAGCACCAGGAACGGTGCGGGGACCGGCCAGCTTCGCCCGCCGATGGAGACCTGCCGTTCGGCCATCGCCTCCAGCAGCGCCGACTGCACCTTCGCCGGGGCGCGGTTGATTTCGTCGGCAAGCACCAGGTTGGCCATGATCGGGCCCAGTTCGATGTCGAAGGTCTCCTTGGAGGCCCGGTAGATCCGGGTGCCGACGATGTCGGAGGGGACCAGGTCCGGGGTGAACTGGATCCGGGAGAAGGTGCCGCCGACGACGGTGGCGAGGGTCTGCGCGGCCAGGGTCTTGGCCACCCCGGGTACGCCCTCCAGGAGGCAGTGCCCGTTGGCGATCAGTGCGGTGAGCAGGCGTTGGACGAGCCGATCCTGCCCGACGATCACGCGTTTGACCTCGAAGAGGGTCTGTTCCAGCTCGACGCCTGTCGGCTCTGGATCGACCGAGCTGGGCATGCTGGCCAGGGTGTCCGAGATGTCCGTCACGGTGCTTGCTTCCCGGGCGGGGGCTCGGCAAACGTCGGATTGTGCGGCCCGGACCGGCCCGGAGGGGCCCGAACGGGGATGAGTCGCACGCAAGCGTGACGATCGGCGCGAGCCACCGCAAGAACGCCTGATCCGCTCGGTTTTCCGAGAACGGGGTTATCCACCTGCCCAGGACACCCCGACTTCCGGAAAGTCGAGTCGATCAGGCCCGAGCAGGCGGCGAGCGGCGTCCTGCGGGTCGGGCCGGACGGCGGCAAGGCCGCCCACTGCGGCCGGGCGGTACGCGGGTGACCAGCACGCGGCCCCCGCGCACGAGGCGCGGGGGCCGGGCGTCCATTGGGTCAGGGTGTGTGGGTGTGCAGGGTGAAGCCCAGGTCGGTGGGCACTCCCGCGGAGTTGCGGGTCTGGATGAAGACACCGTTTGGCGTGCCCAACCGCGGGGCGACCGCGGCCTCCCCACCCGGCGGGATGCAGCAGGAGTCGTGCCGGGAGATGGTGGCCAGGTAGGCGCCGTTCGAGACGTTGTAGCCGAACTGCACCTCGTACTGGCCGGGGCCGTACTTGATCACGGTGCCGGTGCCGCGCTGCTTGGTGCCGTTGGCGTTGACGACGGTGAACCAGCTTGCGGCGGCCATCGTGGTGACCCCGCCCGCCTTCAGGGCGGCCTTCGCCGAGCGTGCGGACTCGGCGGTGACCGGCGGTTGGCTGTTCGTGCCACGGGCCGCCGGCTTGACGGCCGCCTGCGGCGCCTTCGCCGAGGGCTGGGCGATGGCGATCCCCCCGCCAGCCAGAGTGAGCGCCAGGACAGCGAACGTGACAGCTGCCGCCTTGGGTCGGAAGGATGTTTTCATGACAGGTCCCCCTTGTGTAACCGTGCGAATTCGGCCGACCCGCGGGGCGGGACGGATGACTGCCCATAAATAGGCGGACGACGACACGGGGGTGCGGGAAACCTAACCCACTGACAACCGGTGAGGTTGATTTCTGAACGATCTACATCCCCTCTGAGCTGGGATTACTACTCAGAGTTGCGTCGTTTGAGCCAGATGGAACTTAGCATCGGAAAAAGCCGGACGTCAATAGTTGATCTCGCATTATCGAGTTGTAAATCAGCCGTCAGATAATTGTGAAAGGTGAACGCGTCACCATTCACGAAACAGCTTCGGTTCACCCACTAGGATCACCGTCATGATCGCCGACGCGCCGCCCACGACCGCACCCGCAGCGCGGTGGTACCGCGGCGCTCGGCTCGGCACGGTGCTCTGCTGGCTGGCGGTCGCACCGACCGCCCTCTGGGCCGCCGTCCGGCTTGTCGGCCTGGACCGGGGTCCGCTGGTGCAGGCGCTCGCCTTCACGCCGTACGTCGCGGGCTTCAGCGTGCTGCCCCTGGCCCTCGCACTCGCCCTGCGGCGCTGGTGGCCGGCGGCGGTCGCGGCCCTGACAGCGGTGGCGTTGCTCGGCGTCGTCGCACCTCGGGCGCTGGCCGCCCCGCAGCCCGCAGCGGCCGGGCCGACCGTGCGGCTGCTCACCGCCAACCTGCTCGCCGGCTCCGGCGACGCGCGGACGCTTGTCGAGCTGGTCCGGCGGCACGAGGTGGACGTGCTCACCGTGCAGGAGTTCACGCCGGAGGCGCAGGCCGCCCTGGACCAGGCCGGCCTCGACCGGCTGCTGCCGCACCGACAGCTCAACCCGGAGATCGGCACGCCCGGCTCCGGGCTCTACTCGCGGTGGCCGCTCACCGACGTCGGCCTCCGGCGCAACCTCGACGGCTGGGGCTTCACCCAGGCGTACGGGACGGTGTCCATCCCCGGCGCACCCCCGGTACGGGTCGAGTCGGCCCACCCCTCGGCCCCGTACGCGCTGGACCAGGTCGGCTTCTGGCGTGCCGACCTGACCGCCCAACCTCCGGCCACTCCGGACGGTGGCCTGCAGATCCTTGCCGGGGACTTCAACGCCACCCTCGACCACAGCCCGCTGCGTGCCCTGCTGCACACCGGTTACGTCGACGCCGCCGACGCCACCGGCGAGGGCCTGACCGGCACCTGGGGCCCGTACGACGGTGACCTCATCCCACCGGTCACCATCGACCACGTGCTTGTCGACCGGCGCATCGCGGTCCAGTCGGTGCGGGTGCTCGCCCTACCCGGCAGCGACCACCGCCCCGTCCTGGCCACGCTGACCCTCCCCACCCCCTGACGATCTCGCGCCCGCCGACCGGTGCCTGCCGGAGCCGCACACCGCCGACCCGAAGCGCAAGATCGCCAGGCCGGGGCAGGGTCAGACCGGGGCGGGGGCCAGGCCGTAGGTGAGGGCGTCGATCAGGGCGTGCCAGCTGGCCTCGACCACGTTGGGGTGGACGCCGACCGTCGTCCAGTCGCGGCCGGTGCCGTCGGAGGTCTCCAGCAGCACCCGGGTCACCGCGCCGGTGCCGTGGCTGCCCTCCAGGATGCGCACCTTGTAGTCGGCCAGCTCGAAGCCGCGCAGTTGCGGGTAGTGCTGGGCCAGCCCCACCCGCAGCGCCTCGTCGAGCGCGTTGACCGGGCCGTTGCCCTCGGCGGTGGCGATCACCCGCTCCCCGCGTACCCGGATCTTGACGGTCGCCTCGGACACCACCGAACCGTCCTCGCGGTGTTCGACCAGAACCCGGTACGACTCGAGCGTGAACGGTCGGGCCGGGCCGCCCTCCGGCAACTCGGAGCGGACCAGCAGCTCGAAGGAGGCGTCCGCGGCCTCGAAGGACCAGCCGCCGGCCTCCAACTCCTTGACCCGCTTGGTGACCCGGGTCAACGCCTCCGGACTGCCGGCCAGGTCCAGACCGAGCTCCCGACTCTTCAGCTCGACGCTGGCCCGGCCGGCCATCTCGGTCACCAGGATCCGCATGTCGTTGCCCACCACCGACGGGTCCACGTGGTTGTAGAGCAACGGGTCGACCTTGATCGCGCTCGCGTGCAGCCCCGCCTTGTGGGCGAAGGCGGCGGCCCCGGCGTACGCCTGGTGGGTGTCGGGGGCGATGTTGGCGATCTCGGCGATGGCGTGCGAGACCCGCACCATCTGCGCCAGGCAGCCCTCCGGTAGGACCGGCATGCCCAGCTTGAGTTGGAGGTTGGCGACGACCGCGAAGATGTCGGCGTTGCCGGGGCGTTCGCCGTACCCGTTGGCGGTGCCCTGGACGTGGCGGACGCCCGCCTCCACGGCGGCGATCGTGTTGGCCACCGCGCAGGAGGTGTCGTTCTGTGCGTGCATGCCGAGCAGCCCGGCGTCGATCCCCAGCCGGTCGGTCAGATCGCGGATCACGGCGGTCACCTGGGACGGCAGCATGCCGCCGTTGGTGTCGCAGAGGACCATCCGCTCGGCGCCGGCGGCCAATGCGGTCTGCACCACCGCCGCGCCGTACGCGGGGTCGTGCCGGTAGCCGTCGAAGAAGTGCTCGCCGTCGACGAAGACTCGTCGGCCCTCTCGGACGAGGTGGCTGACGGTGTCGTGGATCATCGCCAGGTTTTCCGCGCCGGTGGTGCGCAGCGCCCGCTCGACGTGCCGGGTGTCGGCCTTGGCGACAAGCGCCACCGCCGGGGTCTGCGCGTCCAGCAGGGCGCGCACCTGGGGATCGTCGGCGACTGCGACACCGGCCTTGCGGGTGGAGCCGAACGCCACGAGCACGGCGTGCCGCAGGTCCAACTCGGTACGCGCCCGGCGGAAGAACTCGGTGTCCTTGGGCACCGCGCCCGGCCAGCCGCCCTCGATGAAGCCGACGCCGAACTCGTCGAGCAGTCGCGCCACCGCCAGCTTGTCGATCACCGAGTAGGTGAGCCCCTCGCGCTGGGCGCCGTCGCGCAAGGTCGTGTCGAAGACCTGGAACGTCATCAGGATCCTTTCTCGGAGCAACAAAAAGACCTCCCGCGGGTGCGGGAGGTCTGCGCGCTCGGCGGAGGGGAGAGCCGGCGCGCTAGGTCGCAATAATCAGGACGGTGCTGGTCACGATCGCCACTCTGCCACCCTCTCCCAAATGTGGGAAGAACAATCCACATATCGGGACAACTACGGAGGGTGTTCCGAGCCGGCCCGCCGCGCGCTCGGTCCAGACCCGTCGCCGGTGATCGGCTTCACACGCTCCCAGGCCGCCCACCGGCTACAACGACGATGCGGAAGCATCTGGAACGGATCCAGTTACGGCCACCGTGCCGCCTAGAAGGAGGACCTGTGCTCACTGTCGGTGACCGCTTCCCTGAGTACGAACTCACCGCCTGCGTGTCTCTGGACGCCAACAAGGCGTTCGAGACGATCAACCACAAGTCCCACGAGGGCAAGTGGCGGGTGGTCTTCTTTTGGCCGAAGGACTTCACCTTCATCTGCCCGACGGAGATCGCGGAGTTCGGTCGACTCAACGGCGAGTTCGCCGACCGGGACGCACAGGTCCTCGGGGCGTCCGTGGACAACGAGTTCGTCCACTACGCGTGGCGCAAGGACCACCCGGACCTCCGGGAGCTGCCGTTCCCGATGCTCAGCGACATCAAGCGCGAACTGTCCGCCGCCTGCGGCGTGCTCGGCGAGGACGGCGTGGCCCAGCGGGCCACCTTCATCGTCGACCCCAACAACGAGATCCAGTTCGCCATGGTCACCGCCGGCTCGGTCGGCCGCAACGTCTCCGAGGTGCTGCGCGTGCTCGACGCGCTGCAGACCGACGAGCTGTGCCCGTGCAACTGGAACAAGGGCGGCGACACCCTCGACGCCAACGCGCTCCTCGCCGCGGCCGGGGTCTGAGCATGGGTCTGGACGCGGTCAAGGCGGCCCTGCCCGATTACGCCAAGGACATCAAGCTCAACCTGGGCTCCACGGTCGGCACCTCGACGCTGACCCCGGTGCAGACCTGGGGCACCGCGCTGGCCTGCGCGGTCGCCGCCCGCAACCCGGTGGTGCTGCGGGAGATCGCGGCCGAGGCGCTCGGGCACCTCGGTGCGGAGGGTGTCGAGGCGGCCAAGGGCGCCGCCGCGATCATGGCGATGAACAACATCTACTACCGGGCCAAGCACCTCATCGGCGACGAGCAGTATGCCTCGATGCCGGCCCGCCTGCGGATGCAGATCATCGCGCGTCCCGGTGTGGACAAGGGTGACTTCGAACTCTGGTGCCTCGCCGTGTCGGCCATCACCGGCTGTGGCGTGTGCCTGGAGTCGCACGAGAAGGCGCTGCGGGGCAGCGGCTTCACCCGTGAGCAGGTGCACGAGGCCCTACGGATCTCCGCCGTGGTGCACGCCGCCGCGGTCACCCTCGACGCCGAGGCCGCGCTGGCCTGAGCGGGTACGCCCGACGGGCCGACACCGCACCTCGCGGCGTCGGCCCGTCGCCGTACCCGCGGCCCCCGGCCGCTCGCCGCACCGGCGGCCTCGGCGCTCGCCGTTTCCGGCACCCGACCGCCGGGTAGCTCCTGCGGGGACGACGAACCCGCCTACGCCGAGACGATCGGCGACAGTCAGGAGTGAACGGCATGGACAGGATCGATCCGCACGCCACGCACGCCGGGCCGGACCCGCTGCGCGGCGGTGACCAGGGCGTCGTGCCCGGGGGCGCGCCAGCCGGCACGTTCGACCCGTGGCGGTACCGGGACCAGGCCGGGGTGGCCGACGCCGACCTGGTCGGCTACAAGGTCGAGGCCACCGACGGCGGAATCGGCAAGATCGACAGTGCCAGCCACGAGGTGGACGGCAGCTACCTGGTGGTGGACACCGGCCCCTGGATCTTCGGCAAGAAGGTGATGCTGCCGGCCGGCACCGTCAACCAGGTAGACCACGACCAGCGCACCGTCTCCGTCGACCGCACCCGGGACCAGATCAAGGCCGCCCCGGAGTACGACGAGAACAGCCACAGCGACCCGAGCTACCGGAATCAGCTCGGCGGCTACTACGACGAGACCTACGGCGCCCTCCCGCCGGGCACGGCCCGGTGACTGTTCCACCCGACGGCCGGTGGGGTGTGGCCCCACCGGCCGTTACCGTGTGAACGTGGACGCCATCGACGACAATCCCCAGATCTCGCTCCCCGCCACCTTCAACTTCCGCGACGTCGGTGGCTACCTCGGCCACGGCGACCGACCCGTACGCCGGGGCCGGCTCTTCCGTTCCGACTCGCTGCACCGCCTCACCGAGCAGGACCGGGACGCGTTCGCCGCGATCGGGGTCCGCACCGTGATCGACCTGCGCCGTCCCACCGAGGTGCGGCGGGACGGGCGGGTGCCGGAATACCAGGGGTTGACCTACCGCAACATCCACCCGGAGCACGAGGACTGGGCGAGCGTGCCGCACGAGGAGGGTGCCGACCTGGCCCGTTACCTCGCGGACCGGTACGCCGACCTGGCCCAGACCGGCACCGCCGGGCTGGCCGAGGCGGTCGGGCTGATCGCCGACTCCGCCAATGCGCCGGTGGTGGTGCACTGCGTCGCCGGCAAGGACCGCACCGGCATCGTCTGCGCGCTCACCCTCGCCGTGCTCGGCGTCGACGACGCGGACATCACTGCTGACTACGCGCTCAGCTCCGAGGCGTCGGCCCGGTACAGTGCCTGGCTGGCCTCCGTCAACCCGGAGGGCGTGGACGTGCCGGCGCCGTTCCTGGCCTCACCCGCCGAGGCGATGCAGCTCTTCCTGGACGAGCTGCGCGCGGGGCACGGCTCGATCGAGGCGTACCTGCGGCACGCCGGGGTGACCGACGAGCAGCTCGATGCCCTCCGCGACCACCTGCTCGACGAGCCCGCCGAGGCGTAGCCCGCCGAGTCGGGGCCGACCACGACTGCCGACAGCGCCGGCCCGTCCGGGTGGACGGGCCGGCGCGCGACGGAGGTCAGAAGACCCGCTGCACCCAGCCGTGCGGGTCGGCCGCCTTGCCACGCTGGATGTCGACCAACTGCTGACGCAGGGCCATGGTGACCGGGCCGGGTTCGCCGCCACCGATCAGGAACTCGCCGTCGGGGAAGCGGACCCCACCGATCGGGGTGACCACAGCGGCGGTGCCACAGGCGAACACCTCCCGGAGTCGACCGCTTGCCGCGTCGGCCTGCCAGTCGGCGAAGCTGACCGGTCGCTCCTCGACCTGGTGACCGGCGGCTCCGGCCAGCGTGAGGACGGCGTCGCGGGTGATGCCCGGCAGGATCGTGCCGGTCAACGGTGGGGTGACCACCGTGCCGTCCTCGTAGACGAAGAAGACGTTCATGCCGCCCAGTTCGTCGACGAACCGGCGCTCCACCGCGTCCAGGAAGACGACCTGGTCGCAGCCGGCCTCGATGGCCTCGGCCTGGGCCGCCAGCGAGGCGGCGTAGTTGCCGCCACACTTGGCCGCGCCGGTGCCACCGGGAGCGGCCCGGGTGTAGTCAGGCGAGACCCAGACGGTGACCGGCTTGACCCCACCGGTGAAGTACGCGCCGACCGGTGAGGCGATCACCGTGTAGAGGTATTCGTTTGCCGGGCGGACGCCGAGGAACACCTCGCTGGCGAACATGAACGGCCGCAGGTAGAGGCTGCCGTGCTCGTCGGTGGGGATCCACTCCCGGTCGATCTCGATGAGCTTGTGCAGCGAGTCGACGAACACCTCGGGGGGCAACTCCGGCATCGCCATCCGCTGTGCCGAGGTGACGAAGCGGGCGGCGTTGGCGTCCGGCCGGAACATCGTCACGCCACCGTCGGCCGTCCGGTACGCCTTCAGCCCCTCGAAGATCTCCTGCGCGTAGTGCAGCACCGCGCTGGCCGGGTCCATCGGGATCGGGGCGCGCGCCTCGACCCGGGCGTCGTACCAACCCTTGCCCTCGGCGTAACGGACGGTGACCATGTGGTCGGTGAAGACGCGGCCGAACCCGGGGTTGGCCAGCAGGGCGGCCCGGTCGGCGGCGGATACCGGCGAGGGATTCGGACGGATCTCGAAGTCGAGCATGTCACCACCGCTCATCGCGCTGACCTCCCTGCGGGACAACGGCATGCGGGATCGCACACCGACTTGGCTGTGCCAGAAACTTACCCCGAACGGTCGTTCAGCGGGTAGCGCCGCTCGGGCGAGACAGTCTGCCCGGCCGGGCCGAGGCCGGGCCGGGCGCTGACGGGTCGGGCAGTCAGGCTACGGCGTGGGCGGCGAGCCGGTCGCCTACCTCTTCGGTACGCAGCGTCACACCCGGAGTGCGGCCGGCCAGCTCGACGGCTACCGACGCGTTGACCCGGGCCGCGGCCTCGGCGTGCCCCAACTGCTCCAGCAGCAGCGCGGCGGAGAGCACCGCGGCGACCGGGTCGGCGATTCCCTGCCCGGCGATGTCCGGCGCCGAGCCGTGTACCGGCTCGAACATCGAGGGGTACGCCCCCTCGGGGTTGATGCAGCCACTGGCGGCCAGGCCGATCCCACCGGTCACGGCGGCGGCGATGTCGGTGAGGATGTCGCCGAAAAGGTTGTCGGTGACCACCACGTCGTAGCGCTGCGGCTGGGTGACCAGGAACATGGCCGCCGCGTCGACGTGCTGGTATTCGGTGGCGATGTCCGGGTGCTCGGCGGCGACCACGTCGAAGGTGCGCGACCAGAGCGACCCGGCGTGGGTGAGCACGTTGGTCTTGTGCACCAGGGTGACCTTGCGCCGTTCGCGGCGGGCGGCGCGGGCGAACGCGTCGCGGATCACCCGCTCCACACCGTGCCGGGTGTTGAGGCTCTCCTCCGTGGCGACCTCGGCGGGGGTGTCCCGGTGCAGCGAGCCACCGGCCCCGGCGTAGAGACCCTCGGTGCCCTCGCGGACGACCACGAGGTCGACCTCACCCGGCTTCACACTGCCCAGCGGGCCGGCGACCCCGGGCCAGAGCCGGGACGGGCGCAGGTTGACGTACTGGTCGAACGCGAACCGGAGCTTGAGCAGCAGCCCCCGCTCCAGCACGCCCGGCGGAACCGTCGGGTCACCGACCGCGCCGAGCAGGATCGCGTCGTGCCCGGCCAACTCGGTCAGCACCGACTCGGGCAGCACCTCTCCGGTACGGTGCCAGCGGGCCGCGCCGAGGTCGTACTCGGTGGCCTGCACGCCGGGCAGCACCGCGTCGAGGACCTTGCGGGCCTGCGCGACCACCTCGGGCCCGATGCCGTCTCCGGCCACCACCGCGATCCGCGCCACGACCGCACTCCTCTGCTCAACGGTTCCGTCCGGGCAACGGTACGTCGCTGTCCCGCCTCCCGGTACGCGGTGTCCGACATGTGGGATATGGCAATGCACAGCAGCCTCTCAGCCGGCACTCATGAGGCGGTCATGTCCGCTGCCTACGGTGGTGGTCAGCGGGTCACGGGGGCCTGCTGACCGCTGGGTCGCGACGACGCGGCACCGAGTGCGAGAGGGCAGATGCGATGCGCATCGACGAGCAGCCGCGGACCCGCTGGCCGGATCCGTCGGCGTTCCGCAACCGTCGGCCGGACCTTCGACTCGGCAGCCGCCGGCACCGGATCGACAGCAACGGCGCCACCGAGGGCCGGATCGCGGTGCAGCACACCGTACGCACCGCGACCGCCGAATACACACTCCTCCTCAACGCCCCCGAGTGGCTCGGCCGCCGGGGCGTGGGCGAGGCTCTGCGGGACAGCGTCGCGGAGCTGCGCGCCATCGACCTCACCTACGGCCCCAACCGGCCGGAGAGCCTGGTCTCCCGGCTGCGTCGGGGAGAGATCAGCCCCGACTCGTACGCCCCGCTCGCCGACCTGGTGGACCGCTGCGCGGCCATGCGCGCGGCCACCGACGGGTGGTTCGACGCCTGGGCGGTGCCCGGCGGCTTCGACCCGGGCGGCCTGCTCGGTGGTTGGGCGGTGGAGCGGGCCGCCGAGCGGCTTCGTGCCGCAGGCATCCACGACTACGCCGTACTCGCCGGAGCCGACCTCGTCGTCCGCGGCCACGCGCCGCACGGTGGGCCCTGGCGGGTCGCGGTGCACCACCCCACCGCACCCGAGCGCGCACCACTGGTGCTGGAGATGACGGCCGGCGCGGTCGGCACCTCTGGGGTGACCGGGCGGCAGGGGCACGTGGTGGACCCGCACACCGGCGAGCCGGCCAACCAGCTCGTCGCCGCCACCGTCGTGGGCCCCGACCTGACGATCGCCGACGCCTACGCCACCGCGCTCTACGCCGCCGGCCCCACCGGCCTGGCCTGGTTCCGGGGCAACTCCAACTATCGGGCGCTCTTCGCCCACCGGCGCTGATTTTTGCGATCGGCCCCCACGCTCTCGGCAACGACCGTGGGGGCCGATCAGCGACGAGTGCGCGTGGCTCGCACAATCGAGGGGTGCGGACCGGTCGCGCCGGATGCCGACCGCGCCACCCGAAGACGGGCCGGCGCCTCGAACTCGGCCAGTGACCGCAGTACGTACGCTAGCGAATCGACGCAACTCGACGCAAGAGTCTCTACACCGGACCGTCGTGACGGGAGACTGCGGGGTCCAGTGGTTGACCGGCGGCGAGGCCGTTTCGACATGGTGAACGGCGGATGGCACGCTATCCGCCGTGAGTTTCGATCTGAGCGTGTGGGCCCTGGAGGACGGGGCGACGCCCGAGGACGTGCGGACAGCGGTCGACGGTTGCCGGCAGGGGCGCCATGTGGACCGTTACCCGGACCCGCGGGTGGTCGGCTTCTACCGGGCGATCACCGCCTCCTATCCGGACCGTCACCCCGGCGCGAACAGCCCGTGGGCGGTCGCGCCACTGCACGCCGCCCACGACCATGTCGAGCTGAACCTGCACCCGACCTGCTCGGACCAGGTGCTGCTGGACATCGAGCGGCTGGCCGGCGAGCACGGGCTGATGCTCTTCGACCCGCAGGACGGCTCGGTCTACCCGCCCCCGGCGCGACTACCCGGCTGACCCGGCCGGCCGCACGGACGGAACATGACGAGGGGCCCGGCGAATCGCCAGGCCCCCCACGGTGCTTGTCGGCTGCTACTCGTCGCGCAGGTCCGCGGCGCTGGCCGCGGTGGCACCGATCGACTCGGCGGCCGAGGTGAGCAGGTCGGCGCCGAGCGCCTGGTCGACGGTGAGCGTCATGAGCGTCTCGCCGCCCGCCTCCCGCCGCGCCACCTGCATGGCGGCGATGTTGATGCCCGACTCACCGAGCAGGGTGCCGACAGTGCCGACGACACCGGGCCGGTCGACGTAGCGCAGGAAGAGCAGGATGCCCTCCGCGCCGATCTCCACGTCGAAGCCGTCCACCTCGGTCAGCTTGAGCACGTCGCGAGCACCCGAGTGGGTGACAGTGCCGGACACACTGACCGTCCGGCCGTCCGGCAGCGCGCCGCGTACGGTGACCAGGGTGGGCTGCTCGGCCGTCTCGGCGAGGGTCGCCAGGGTGACCTCGACGCCCCGCTCCGCCGCCAGGTGCGGCGCGTTGACGTAGGTGACCTGCTCCTCGACAACCGAGCTGAACAGACCCTTCGTCGCGGCGAGCTTGAGCACCGACACGTCGTGCGCGACGATCTCGCCGCGAACCTCGACGGTGACGCTCGCGGCGACGCCGCCGGCGACCGCGGTGAACGCCCGGCCGAGCTTCTCGGCCAGCGGCAGCAGCGGCCGAACGTCCTCGGCGACCACGCCGCCGGCCTGCACGTTCACCGCGTCCGGCACGAACTCGCCCTGCAACGCGAGCTTCACGCTCTTCGCCACGGCGAGACCGGCCTTGTCCTGCGCCTCGTTGGTGGAGGCGCCCAGGTGCGGGGTGGCCACCACGTTGTCGAAGGCGAACAGCGGCGAGGAGGTGCACGGCTCCTTGCTGTACACGTCGACACCGGCGCCGGCGACCCGGCCCTCGGCGATGGCGTTCGCCAACGCCTGCTCGTCGACGAGGCCACCACGGGCGGCGTTGACGATGCGAACGCCGGGCTTGACGATCGCCAGCTCCTTCTCACCGATCAGGCCCACCGTCTCCGGCGTCTTCGGCAGGTGGATGGAGATGAAGTCGCTCTCCCGCAGCAGCTCCTCCAGACCGACCAGGCGGACGCCGAGCTGCGCCGCACGGGCCGGCTGGATGTACGGGTCGTACGCGATCAGCCGGGTGCCGAACGCGGCGATGCGCTGCGCGAAGAGCACCCCGATGCGACCGAGCCCGACCACGCCGACGGTCTTGCCCTGCACCTCGACGCCTGTGTACTTGGACCGCTTCCACTCCCCCGCCTTGAGCGCGGCACTGGCGCTGGCGGTGTTCCGGGCGACGGCGAGCAACAGCGCGACGGCCTGCTCGGCGGCGGAGACGATGTTGGAGGTGGGCGCGTTGACGACCATCACGCCCCGCGCGGTGGCGGCCGCCACCTCGACGTTGTCCAGCCCGACGCCCGCCCGGGCGACCACCTTGAGTCGCGGCGCGGCGGCGACCGCCTCCGCGTCGATCTGGGTCGCGCTGCGCACGATGACGGCGTCGGCCTCGGAGAGCGCCGAGAGCAGGGCCGGACGGTCGGTGCCGTCGACGTGCCGGACGTCGAAGTCGTGGGCGAGCACCTCGATGGCGGCGGGGGCGAGTTCTTCGGCGATCAGTACGACAGGATTCATCGGTCCTCGTAGAGGTCGTGTTTGCGATCGGCGCGGGCGGCCGGGCGCTGCACTGCGCCCTGCGCTGATCCGTGCCGTGGCCGTCAGGTGCCGGCTGCTGCACCTACCCGCGATCGTAGGGGCCTGGCTGGGCGGCGTGTTCCGGTCTGCGGGGTGAGGGCCCTCACACGCCCGGTCGGGCGACGGACATCGGCCGTTCACCGCACCGACACGGTTGCTCTCGTCCGCTACAACCGGAGGCAGAGCCCTCCGGGAGGAGCCGCATTTGTTGCTCGCCGTGCGCAGCACGCTGCTGCGACAGCTGACCCGCGTCGATCCCGCGCGGTTCGGTCCGAAGCTGGCCGAGGCGTTGGTCACCCGGTCCCAACAGGTGAAAATCCGGCGCAGCTTCGTGGCCCGGCGCACCGCCGCCGCGGACGAGGCGGTCGCGCTCTACCGGCGGCTGGTCCAGGACCGGCCGGGCCGGCACGAGGTCGGGCTCGCGCGGGCGCTCGTGGCGCAGGGTTCGGTCCCCGACGACCACACCGTGACCTCCGCGCTCGCGCAGGGCCGGGAGGCGATCGGGTACGTCGAGGACGCGACCGACCGGGACGGCCTCGTCGTCCTGGCCACGGCTCAGCTGATGATGGCCAGCCAGCTCCAGGCCGACGCTCCCCAGGACGCGCTGCCGCTGGCCGATCAGGCCCGGGAGACCTGGCTTCGGTGCGCGCCGCTCGACGCCCGTGAGCGGACGGCGCTGGCCCGAGCCCTCACCGTGCTCGGCTACTGCCGGGCGGTGCTGGGCGAGCCGGCCGAGGCGCTTGCCGCCCGGGAGGAGGCGGTCGAGTTGTTCCGGCGACTTTCCTTCTGGACACGGCTGAAGTACATGCCCGCCCGACTCGAAGCGATGAGCGGGCTGGCGGACTCCCTCGCCTTCCATCGTCGGTTTGCCGAAGCGCTGACGCTGGCCACGGGCGCCCGCGAGGACCTGACCTTCATGAGCCGTGTGGAGCCGCTGCGGTTCCGGCCGACGCTCGGCAACCTGTTGTTCGTGATCGCCAGGTGCCACCTGGGGCTTCGCGAACAGGACGCGGCCGTGGCGGCGGCCGAGGAGGCCGTCGGGCACTACCGCTGGCTGGCCGAGCACGACCGCGTTCGGTATCAGTCACGGCTGGTCGTCGCGCTGCGCAGCCAGGCCAGCGTCTTCACGGGCCTCGGCCGGTACGAAAAAGCCGCCTGGGCCACCGCTGAGGCCGAGGCGATGGAAAGCCGCTGACGCGGGGCGCTACGGCCAGCGGCCGGCGACCCGCGCCGGGGAGAGCGCTGGGTCACCGGCCGCTGGTGGACCGTTTCGGGTGGGACGGTCAGGCGGTCTCGGTGATCGGGCGGTCCACCCAGCTCATCATGCCGCGCAGCTTCTTGCCGGTCTCCTCGATCGGGTGCGCCGCACCCTCGGCCTGCCACTTGGTGAAGTTGGGCCGACCGGCCTCGTCCTCGGCGACCCACTCGCGGGCGAACTCGCCGGACTGGATCTCGCCGAGGATCTTGCGCATCTCGTCCTTGACCCGGGAGTCGATGATGCGCGAGCCACGGGAGAGGTCGCCGTACTCGGCGGTGTCGGAGATGCTGTAGCGCATCTTCGCGATGCCGCCCTCGTACATGAGGTCGACGATCAGCTTCAGCTCGTGCAGGCACTCGAAGTAGGCGACCTCCGGGGCGTAGCCCGCCTCGGTGAGCACCTCGAAACCGGTCTGCACAAGCGCCGAGGCACCGCCGCAGAGCACCGCCTGCTCGCCGAAGAGGTCGGTCTCGGTCTCCTCGGTGAAGGTGGTCTTGATCGCACCGGCGCGGGTGCCGCCGATCCCCTTGGCGTACGCGAGGGCGAGGGCGAAAGCGGTGCCGCTGGCGTCCTGCTCGACGGCGACGAGACAGGGCACGCCCTTGCCGTCGGCGTACTGGCGGCGGACCAGGTGGCCGGGGCCCTTCGGCGCGACCATCGCCACGTCCACCTCGGCCGGCGGCTTGATCAGGCCGTACCGGATGTTGAAGCCGTGGCCGAAGAAGATGGCCTTGCCCGGGGTGAGGTGCGGGGCGATCGACTCGGTGTAGATGGAGCGCTGGGCGGTGTCCGGGGCGAGCACCATGATCACGTCGGCCTCGGCGGCGGCCTGCGCGGGCGTGACCACCCGGAGGCCCTGGTCCTCGGCCTTGGGGCGGCTCTTCGAGCCCTCCGGCAGACCGATCACCACGTCGACGCCGGAGTCACGAAGCGACAGCGCGTGGGCGTGGCCCTGGCTGCCGTAGCCGATGACCGCGACCTTCTTGGCCTGGATCAGGCCGAGGTCGGCATCGTCGTCGTAGTACACCTCAACGCTCATGAGAACTTCCCTTTCGTACGACGGCCGGGGCGGCCCGTCGTGGTCTGTGCGGATGGGTTCGGGTACGGCCCGGCCGGGCCGACCGGTGGCGGTCAGGCGGCCCGCAGCGCGGGCCCGGCGGTGATCGAACGCGAACCGCGACCGATCGCCACCAGCCCGGACTGCACCATCTCCTTGATGCCGAAGGCTTCGAGATCGCGGAGCAGCGCGTCGAGTTTGTCCGGGGTGCCGGTGGCCTCGATGGTCAGCGTGTCCGGTGCGACGTCGACCACCCGGGCCCGGAACAGGTTGACGGTCTCCAGCACCTGGGACCGGGCGGACCGGTCGGCGCGGACCTTCACCAGCAGCAGCTCCCGGGCGACCGAGACCTGCGGATCCAGCTCAACGATCTTGAGCACGTTGACCAGCTTGTTGAGCTGCTTGGTGACCTGCTCCAACGGAGACGACTCGGCGTTGACCACGATGGTGATCCGGGAGACGTCCGGGTTCTCGGTCTCCCCGACGGCGAGACTGTCGATGTTGAACCCGCGCCGGGAGAACAGCCCGGAGACCCGGGCGAGCACGCCGGGCTTGTTTTCCACCAGCACGGACAAAGTGTGCATCGTCATTAAATGTCATCCTCGTCGAAGACCGGGCGGACGCCGCGGGCGAACATGATCTCGTCGTTGCTGGTGCCGGCGGCGACCATCGGCCAGACCATCGCGTCCTTGCCGACCACGAAGTCGATCACGACCGGAGCATCGTTGATCTCCATGGCGGCGGCGATCGTCTTGTCCACGTCGTCGGCGTTCTCACAGCGCAACCCGATGCAGCCCAGCGCCTCGGCGAGCTTCACGAAATCCGGGATGCGGTGCTTGTGGGTGCCGAGGTCGGTGTTGGAGTACCGCTCGTTGTAGAACAGTGTCTGCCACTGCCGGACCATCCCGAGATTGCCGTTGTTGATCACGGCGATCTTGACCGGGATGCCCTCCAACGCGCAGGTGGCCAGCTCCTGGTTGGTCATCTGGAAGCAGCCGTCACCGTCCACCGCCCAGACCACCGTGTCCGGCTTGCCGACCTTGGCGCCCATCGCCGCCGGCACCGCGTAACCCATCGTGCCGAGGCCGCCGGAATTCAACCAGGTGTACGGCTTCTCGTAGGAGATGAACTGGGACGCCCACATCTGGTGCTGGCCCACCCCGGCCACGAAGATCGCGTCCGGGCCGACGATCTCGCCCAGTCGCTTGATCACGTACTGCGGGGAGAGCGTGCCGTCCGCCGGCTCGTCGTAGCCCAGCGGGTAGCGGTTGCGCAGGTCGTCGAGCTGAGTCCACCAGTCGCCCAGATCGGTGCTGCGCCCCGCCGACCGCTCGACGGTCACCGCGGCGATCAGCTCGTCGATGACGTGCTTGGCGTCCCCGACGATCGGCACGTCCACGTGCCGGTTCTTGCCGATCTCCGCGGGATCGATGTCCGCGTGCACCACCGTCGCGTCCGGGGCGAACGAGTCGAGCTTGCCGGTGACCCGGTCGTCGAACCGCGCGCCGAGCGCGATGATCAGATCCGCCTTCTGCAGGCCGTAGACCGCGGCGACGGTGCCGTGCATGCCGGGCATGCCCAGGTGCTGCTGATGCGAGTCGGGGAACGCGCCGAGCGCCATCAGCGTGGTGACGACCGGAATGCCGGTCAGCTCGGCCAGCCGGCGCAGCCCGTCCGTGGCACCGGCCTTGAGCACACCGCCGCCGACGTAGAGCACCGGCCGGCGGGCGGCGGCCATCAGCCGCGCCGCCTCCCTGATCTGCTTGCCGTGCGGGTGCAGGGTCGGGCGGTAGCCGGGCAGGTCCAGCGTGGGCGGCCAGGCGAAGGTGGTCTGCGCCTGGAGCACGTCCTTGGGGATGTCGACGAGCACCGGGCCGGGCCGGCCGCTGCTGGCCAGGTGGAACGCCTCGGCCAGCACCTGCGGGATCTCCTCGGCGTTCTGCACGAGGAAGTTGTGCTTGGTGATCGGCAGGGTGATGCCCTGGATGTCCGCTTCCTGGAAGCCGTCGGTGCCGATCAACGGGCTGGCCACCTGCCCGGTGATCGCCACCATCGCCACCGAATCCATGTACGCGTCCGCGATCGGGGTGACCAGGTTCGTCGCACCCGGGCCGGAGGTGGCGATGCACACACCGACCTTGCCGGTGGCCTGCGCGTACCCGGTCGCCGCGTGGCCCGCGCCCTGCTCGTGGCGCACCAGGATGTGCCGGACGGTGGAGTCGTAGAGCGGGTCGTACGCCGGCAGGATCGCGCCGCCCGGGATGCCGAAGACGACGTCGACGTCGAGCGCCTCGAGCGACCGCACGAGCGAGCCGGCCCCGGTGACCTGGTCCGGTGCGGATGGCCGTACCGCCGGGACGGCCGGGGTGGCCGCGGGACGGGCGACGGCCGGGTCGACGTCGACTGTCGGGTCGGCGGCCGCGCGGGCCCGGCGGGCGGAGTGGGCGAGGGTCTCGGGCGTGGGTCTCGTCATGACGGTTCTGGCCTTCGGCTGGAGTGGCTGGTGGCTAGTCAAGCGTTGCGACACGGGCGGGGCCCGCCTCGCCAGGTTCCGATGGCAATAAAAACGGCCCTCGTGCAGATGCACGGGGCCAGCGCACTCTCGATGGGGAGAGTGCGCTCAGGTAAGTACTCGCAGCGACCGGTACGACGACATGCGGCTAAGCCTGACGCATCTCACGCGATGAGTCAACTGCTCCCACATGTTGGTCAACGGACGTCGGCGCGTCGCCCGGCGAGTCGCCATCGGCAGGCGGAGTGACCTGCGCGTACCCGCCCGGAACCCGGCGTGGAGCGGGCAGCGGCGCGGACCGCGCACCCGGTGAGGTGGCCGCCTCCAGCATCGCCTCCAGGTGCTCGGCCGGCACCCCCCAGCCGAAGAGCGCGCCCTGGCCGAAACGGCAGCCGGCGGCCACCACCGCGGCCAGCTCGGTAGGCGTGGTCACCCCCTCGGCGATCACCTCCAGCCCCAACTGGTGGCCCAGTCGCATGACGATGTCGACCATCGGGGCGAACGCCGGCCCGTCCTGGCCGACCGGCCGGACCGGCTCGTGCTCGGCCACCAGGCTGTGGTCGATCTTCAGAATGTCGATCGGCAGCCGGCGCAACTGCCCCAGCGACGAGTAGCCGGCCCCGAAGTCGTCGAGCGCGATCCGGACACCGGTCAGCCGCAACGCGGTCAGCCGCCGGATCAGCTCGTCCAGGTCGGTGGCGACCGCGTGCTCGGTGACCTCGAGCACCAGCCGCTGCGGCGGCACGTGGTGGGCGCGCAGCGCCTCGGCGACCTGGACCACGTACTCCGGGGCGTGCAGCTCGCGCGGGGAGACGTTCACCGACACCCAGACGTCGTGGCCGTCCGCCAGCCAACGGGAGAGCTGGTAGCAGGCCTGGTGCAGCACCCACGCGCCCAGCGGGGCGATCATGCCGCACTCCTCGGCGAGCGGGATGAACTCGTCCGGACCGACGTTGCCCAGCTCGGGGTGGTGCCAGCGCAGCAGCGCCTCGGCCCCGACGGGCCGCACCGACGGCAGCGACGCCACCGGCTGGAAAGCCAACCGCAGCTCGTCACGATCGATGGCGCCCCGCAGCTCGTGCTCCACCGTCGTCCGCCGGCGCAGCAGCTGGTCGTACGCGGCGTCGTAGCGTTCGATCCGGTTCTTGCCGCGCTGCTTGGCGTAGCGCAACGCCAGGTCGGCGTGGCGCAGCAGCAGCTCCACGTCCGGCTGGCCGGCCCACCCGGCCACCCCGATGCTCACCGAAAGGAAGACCGGGCCCTCCGGCTCGTCGTACGGCCGGTTGAGCACCCCGAGCAACCGCTCGGCGACGCGGTCGGCCTCGGCCGGGCGGCCCTGCATGAGGACGGCGAACTCGTCGCCGCCCAGCCGGGCGGCCACGTCGCCGGGGCGCAGGTTGCTGCGCAGCCGCCGGCCGACCTCGGCCAGCACGGCGTCGCCCACGTCGTGGCCGCGCATGTCGTTGACGTTCTTGAAGCCGTCCAGGTCGAGACCGAGCAGCACGCACGGAGTGCCCGCCGCGGCGCCGTCGTGCAGGGCGCGCAGCAGCCCACGCCGGTTGGCCAGCGACGTCAGCGGGTCGGTGTGCGCCAGCTCGCGGAAGTGCGCCTCCCGCTCGGCCAGGCGGCCCGCGTACCCCCGGACGTCGCGCAGGGTGAGGTATTGCCGCGCCACCAGGGCGAAGCCCTCCACGCTGCCGGCCACGATGCCCGCCGCGGTGAAGCGGCCGTCCTGGGCGAGGTGGTACATCGCCGAGGCGGCCATCGCGACCATCGGGGCGATCGCGTACTCGCCGTCGCGACCGATCAGATCCACCTCGACCTGCCCCGGCCGGTCGGCCCGGTACGCGGCGAGCGCGACGGTCAACAGGCCGGCGGCGAGCACCGCCGCCCCGGTCAACGCCATGGTCGGACCGGTCTGGCAGAGCCCGGCGCTGAGGCCCATCCCGCCGCAGGTGACCGCGCTGATGCCGACGCCAAGCGTGGCGAGCCGTCGACGGGGGACGGCAGCCCGGAAGATGACGATCACGGCGAGCCCGGCGCCGAGCGCGGCACTCACCGTGGCCACCAGGATCGCCGGGCAGGCCGTCGGGGTGGCGGCGCCGAGCAACCGGGTGGGCTCGGAGAAGAGCACCCAGCCGACGAACCACAGCGCCGCCGCCATGACCAGCCCGTCCAGCGCGAGCCGGGCCGTGCCCGCCGCGGTGGCCGCCACCCCCGGCAGCCGGAGCAGACCGGCGGCGAAGGCCAGCCCACTCACCGCCGTGCCGATCGCCACAACTGTCGCCCAGCCGGTGCGCTGCCCCTGCTCGTGGGCCCAGTGGTGGTTCGCGTTGAGCGCGGCGCCCACCCCGGCCAGCAGGCTGAGCAGGGCGACCCCGGCGGCCGCCGCGAGCAGCACGTGCGCCGGCCGACGCGGGCCGGTGCGCCGCCAGGCGACCAGGGTCAGCAGCACGGCGGCCGCAGCGGCGACGAGCCCGCTGAGCCCCGCGACAGCGACCATGCCCGGGGGGAGTTGCACGCCTTCAAGAGTGCCGGATCGGCGCACGTCGTGGGGGGCTGGGTGTGCAACTGTTGGGACACGGCCCATACACGGGAGGGTCGGCGTGGCGACGGTGTCATGCTGGTACGTATGCCTGAGCTGCGGTCGAGGACCTCCACACACGGTCGGACGATGGCCGGCGCCCGGGCCCTCTGGCGGGCCACCGGGATGACCGACGACGATTTCGGTAAGCCGATCGTCGCCATCGCCAACAGTTTCACCCAGTTCGTGCCTGGTCACGTACACCTCAAGGACATGGGCGGCCTGGTCGCCGACGCGGTCGCCGAGGCCGGCGGGGTGGGCCGGGAGTTCAACACCATCGCGGTCGACGACGGCATCGCGATGGGCCACGGCGGCATGCTCTACTCGCTGCCCAGCCGGGAGTTGATCGCCGACGCGGTGGAGTACATGGTCAACGCGCACTGCGCGGACGCCCTGGTGTGCATCTCCAACTGCGACAAGATCACCCCCGGGATGCTGCTGGCCGCGTTGCGGCTCAACATCCCGACCGTCTTCGTCTCCGGTGGCCCCATGGAGGCCGGCAAGACGATGGCGATCGAGGGCGTCGTCCACAGCAAGATCGACCTGATCGACGCGATGATCGCCTCCTCGAACGAGTCGGTCACCGACGAGCAGCTCGGTGAGATCGAACGCTCCGCCTGCCCGACCTGCGGCTCGTGCTCCGGCATGTTCACCGCCAACTCGATGAACTGCCTCACCGAGGCGATCGGGCTGGCGCTGCCCGGCAACGGCTCGACGCTTGCCACCCACGCCGCGCGCCGGTCCCTCTTCGTCGAGGCCGGCCGCACCGTCGTGGAGATCTCCAAGCGGTGGTACGACGGCGACGACGACTCGGTGCTGCCCCGCACTGTCGCGTCCAAGGCCGCCTTCGAGAACGCGGTCGCCCTGGACGTGGCGATGGGCGGCTCCACCAACACGGTGCTGCACCTGCTCGCCGCGGCCCGCGAGGCCGAACTGGACTTCGGCGTCACCGACATCGACGCCATCTCCCGGCGGGTGCCCTGCCTGGCGAAGGTCGCGCCGAACTCGCCGAACTACCACATGGAGGACGTGCACCGGGCCGGCGGCATCCCCGCGATCCTCGGCGAGCTGGACCGGGCCGGGCAGCTCAACCGGGACGTGCACGCCGTGCACTCCCCCTCGTTGGCCCAGTGGTTGACCGACTGGGACGTGCGCGGCGGCTCCCCCACCCCGAAGGCGGTCGAGCTGTTCCACGCGGCTCCCGGTGGCGTGCGTACCGTCGAGCCGTTCTCCACCACCAACCGGTGGTCGTCACTTGACACCGACGCGGCCGGTGGCTGCATCCGGGACCGCGAGCACGCCTACTCCGCCGACGGCGGCCTGGCCATCCTGCACGGCAACCTGGCTCCGGACGGCTGCGTGGTGAAGACCGCCGGGGTGCCGGACGACTGCCTGACCTTCCGTGGCCCGGCGAAGGTCTACGAGTCGCAGGACGACGCGGTGACCGCGATCCTCGCCAAGGAGATCGTCGCGGGCGATGTCGTGGTGATCCGGTACGAGGGCCCCCGGGGCGGGCCGGGCATGCAGGAGATGCTCTACCCCACCTCGTTCCTGAAGGGCCGCGGCCTGGGCCGGTCCTGCGCGCTGCTCACCGACGGCCGCTTCTCCGGCGGCACCTCCGGGCTCTCCATCGGCCACGCCTCCCCCGAGGCGGCCTCCGGCGGGCTGATCGCCCTGGTCCGCGAGGGCGACGAGATCGTCATCGACATCCCCGGTCGGTCCATCGAGTTGAACGTGCCGGCCGACGAGTTGGAGGCGCGACGGGTGGCCGAGGAGAAGCGCGACAAGCCATACACTCCGCTCGATCGGCAGCGACCGGTGTCGGCGGCGCTGCGCGCGTACGCCTCGATGGCCACCTCGGCCAGCGACGGGGCGTACCGCCGCGTCCCGGAGTAGGAGCGCCGGCCCCCACGGCCACTTCAGCACCGAGATCAGCGATATCGGGGTGTCCGGTCGACCCGGATGCCCCGATATCAGCAATCACGTGTCGATCAGGACCACGGTGAATGTCCGGGCAGCGCGGGCGACCGGCGAAAAGGCGGTGCCTCGGGATCGGCCGGGTGGACTAGCGTGGCGTCGGTCTATCTGGGGAAGACCAGATTCCAACGGGGGAAGAGGCGTGCACGTGTCACTGTGGAAGAAGACTGCGGGGGTGGCGGTCGCGGCGCTCACGGCGTTTGCCGGGGCTGCCTGCGGCCCGCAGACCGGATCGACCGAGGCGCCGGACAAGCAGCCTTCCGTCCTGGAGTTGCTTGCCAGCGACCTCAAGGGGTCGCTGCAGAAGACGGTGGACACCACCACCAAGACCGACTCGGTGACCCTGACGATGAAGGGCACCATGGGCGGCGAGAAGATCTCGATGCAGGGTGTCCTGGACCTGGGTGACGCGGCCAAGGCCGAGATGACGATGACCGACCCGGAGGGCACCACTGTCACCGTCCGGATGATCGGCGCGGTGTTCTTCGTCGAGATTCCCGCGGAGGACCGCGCGAGTACGGGCGGGAAGCGCTGGATGAAGATGGACCTGACCGCGGTGGCCGGCGACAAGGCGGGCGCGGACTTCGCCAAGCAGTTCGAGGACATGGACCCGATCAAGCAGGTCAAGACGCTGCTCGCCATCGAGGGCACGACCGTGGTCGGGCAGGAGACGGTGAACGGGGCGGCGACCGTCCACTACACCGTCACCACGCCGGTGTCGGCCTACCTCGCGCAGATCGACTCCAAGATGCGGACGGCCAGCGAGCAGGCGCTCGCCGCGCAGGGCGTCAAGGAGCTCACGATCGACCTGTGGGTCGACGAGCAGTACCGGCCGCGTCGGGCGGGCATGGTCATGGGCAAGATGGGCGACATGGTCATCGACTACACCGACTACGGCAAGGCGGTGGCCGTCGAGACGCCGCCGGCGGCGGAGACCGCCGACCTGGCCGAGATGCTGAAGGGCCTGACCACCGGGACCTGACCAGCACGCGGATTGCTGCCCGGTCGGCGAGGAGACTCACCGGCCGGGCAGCGCCGTCTCGACGCGTGGTCGACACGGGGTCCGCTGATCGCCGGGTCAGGATGGCGCCCACGGACCGCTGATGAACTGGCCGTTTTCGCTGAACGGACTGACATTGGGCAGGCACCCGCCCAGGTCGATCGTCTGGGTCATCATGACCGGGCCCGGTTTGCCGCGCCCACCGCACTTCATGTGCGCGAAGCCGAGGAAGTGGCCGAACTCGTGGTTGATGACGCCGGCGTGGTACTCCTCGATGCTCACCGGGTATCCCGGTGAGCCCTGGAGCCAACGCCGCAAATTGATCATGATGGTCTTGCCGTACCGGCAGGAGTAGACCCCCTCGGTGTCGACACCACTCGCACCGCACAGCCGGTCCACCGTCCTGGGCGTGGCGAGGCGGACATCGACGTCGACACGTCCGGCGCCCACCCGCTGGAAGGACCACGACGCCCGGGTCAGGTTCACCGCGTCGTTGGTGACCGGGTGCTGCGCCGAATCGGCCCACCCGTTCGGTGCCGCCAACACCTGCTCGACGCTCTCGGCGAACCGGTCCGGCTTCCAGGCCGGGATGTCGCCCCAGGCGATCCCCTTCTCCACCGAGACGCTGTAGCGCACCCGCTTCTTGCCCTTACCGATCACGCGACCGTTGCCGGTGGCGGTGGTGAAGGCGCCGGCAGCCCTGGTGGGAATCTCCGCGTCGGTCGGGATCTCCGGACTCGGGCTGGCAGTCGGTGTATCGCTGGGGCGCGCGCCTGAGCGGGGGCCACTCGAACCAGAGCGCGGGACATCGGCCCGCCCGGAGGCTGGCGCTGGCGCGGTGCCACACCCGGCGGTCGCCAGCACCACCACCAACGAGATCGGCACGAGCAGCCGTCCGTTGATCCGCACGTCACAGCCTCCAGTTTCGATCACGGTCAGGTGAGGAACACCGGAAGGCTAGGTGACCAGGGGTAAGGGAAATATCAAGACGATCGGCATCGGCGCCCGGCCATAGGCTGGCGGAGCCGACAGGTTGCCTTATGGCCGTCGTTGCCCGACGCCGGGCCGTTTGCCGACCAACAAACCGGTGGCCGCCCGACTCGTGGCGGCGGTCGTTCCTTTGCCCTGCCCAACACCACGCCAAGGTGAGCTGGCCGGCCCAGTTCCCCACGGGTGCCGAGGTTGACGGCGACGCCGATCGGGATGGACGCCGCGCGGCTGTTCAAGCCGCCCACCGTCGCGGGACTGCGTGCCGCCTTCATCTCCTATAGCGTCCGCCCGACCACGCAAACGTGAACTCGTTGGCGCGATGCGAGTGCAGAGGTAGAACCCACCCGCCGCCGCTTCGACAACGCCGTCATACACGCACACGCCTACCTCACCCGGCTGGGATGACCGGCAGCAGCGCCGAGCTGGTCGGACAGCTCCTCGCCGTACGCGGAAAGCTCGACACCGCCGCCGTCACGGCGCTGCGCGCCCGGACCGACGCCGAGCAGGCACTGGCACACCTGACCGAAGTACAACGGGGAAGCAGTGACCAGCGGTTACGCGCGGCTGTTGCGGACGCCGAGGTGGCCCGCGACAAAGCCGGCCGCGCCCGTGATGATCGTGCTCGAACATCGAAGTAGTGGCCTCCTCGCAACGGGAGGCCACTACTTCATGGATCGAGCGCGATCATGGGAACGTGAGCTAGCTCGACGCGATGTCGTTGACGCAGCGCAGCACCGGACGAGCGACGAGAGCCGCCTCGTCCAACAAACCGTCGGCTCGCACGGTGAACGTGGCCGACTCGCCCGGCAGCAGCGTGACAAGCGCCGTGTCCACAGTGGCCGACGCGTCCAACCGGTCCGGGAAGAGGGTCAGGTCACGCAGCACCGTGCCGGCCGTCACCCGGACCCGCTGACCGCCGTCGAACGGCTCGACCGTCGCGTCCCAGGCCACCGAAGGCCACTCCACGTCCCGGTCCTCGGCGAAGAACCACAGGGCGCGCTCCGCGGTGCCACCCGCCTCCGCGACCAGCAACTCCCGTCCGGCCTGCTCCGGCCGCGCCAGCTCGGCCGCCAGCGCCAGCACCACCGAGGAGTACGGCGGGACGTCGAGGTCGACGGAGGTCTTCGCCCGTGGCTCGCCGTCGAGGGTCAGCCGGGTCACCGACGCCGAGGCCCGCCAGGTCGTGCCACCGTCGTTGACCGCGACGAGGGCCAGCCCACCGTCGCGGGGTTGCACGGTCAACAGCCGGTCGGCGTACGCGTGGCGCAGCGCGTACCAGAGGGGTTTGCGTCGGCCGTCGCCGTCGACGGCCGACCAGGAGGTGACCGGCCAGCAGTCGTTGAGCTGCCACACGATGGTGCCCGCGCAGATGCCCCGGTGGGAGCGGAAGTGCTCCACCCCGAGCTGGATGGCGCGGGCCTGGTTGAGCTGTGTCAGGTAGTGCCAGTCGTCGAAGTCGGCCGGTGCGGGCAGGTGGGCGTCCAGGCCCCGCTGGAGTTTGGCGTCGCCGTTCGCCGCCTTCTGGTGGTGTGCCATGCCCGGTGAGTCGTGCGCCAGGGGTTCGTCGCTCAGTGCCCGGCGCACTGTCGCGTACGCCGGTGGGGCCTGGTAGCCGAACTCGGCGACGAAGCGGGGCACGTACTCCCGGTACTTGGTGTAGTCGTCGGTGTTCCACACGTCCCAGATGTGGGTGGTGCCGTGCGCCGGGTCGTTCGGGTGGATCGCCTCGGTGCCCGACCAGGGGCTGCCCGGCCAGTACGGGCGGGTCGGGTCCAGTTCGGCGACGATCCGGGGCAGTACGTCGAGGTAGTAGCCGCGCCCCCAGGTGCGCCCGGCGAGGGCCGGCTGCCAGTCCCAGTCGTGCCAGCCCCAGATGTTCTCGTTGTTGCCGGTCCACAGCACCAGCGACGGGTGGGGCGTCAACCGGGTGACCTGCTCGGCGGCCTCGGCGGCCACCTCGCTGGCGAAGGGCTCCTCCTCCGGGTACGCGGCGCAGGCGAAGAGGAAGTCCTGCTGGACGAGGAGGCCGCGCTCGTCGGCGAGGTCGTAGAAGTCCGCCGACTCGTACCGGCCGCCACCCCAGACGCGCAGCAGGTTGACGTTGGCCTCGGCGGCCTGGTCGAACCGCTCGGCGAGTCGGTCGCGGGTGATCCGGGTGGGGAACGTGTCGTCCGGGATCCAGTTGACCCCGCGGACGAAGACCGGGACGTCGTTCACCGACAGTGTGAACGGGGTGCCGTGCTCGTCAGGGGTGGTGTCCAGTCGCACGGAGCGGAAGCCGATCCGGTGTGACCAGGTGTCGAGGGTGTCGCCGTCAGGCCCGTGCAGGGTCACCTCGGCGGGGTGGCGGGCCTGCTCGCCGTACCCCCGGGGCCACCAGAGCGCGGGCTCGCGGACGGTGACTGTCAGCACGGCCGTGCGCTGCCCGGCCGGGACGACGGTCTCGGCGTGGGCGCCGGCGACGACGGCCCGGACGGTCAGCGGAACGTCCGCGACCCGCTCGATGTCGACGTGCAGCTCGACCCGGCCGTCGCGGCCGTCCATCGTGACAAGTGGACGGACGGTGTCCAGCCGGGCGGTGGACCAGGCGTGCAGGCTGATCTCCTGCCAGATGCCGGCGGTGACCAGGGTCGGCCCCCAGTCCCACCCGAAGTTGCAGGCCATCTTGCGGATGAAGTGGAACGGCTCCGGGTAGGCGTTGGGACGGTCGCCGAGCCGCTCGCGCTGCGCCTCGGCGTAGCGGTACGCGGAGTCGAACGCCACGGCCAGGTCGTTGTCGCCGTCGCGTAGCAGCGCACCGACGTCGAACCGGTAGCCCCGGTGCATGTTGGCGGTGCGGCCGACCTCGACGCCGTTGACGGTGAGCGTGGCGACGGTGTCCAGGCCGGCGCAGACCAGGTCCACCCGGTCGTGGTCGCCGACGGGGCGCCGGAAGCTCGTCCGGTAGTGCCAGTCGGTGCGCCCGATCCAGGCCAGGGCAAGCTCGTTGTCGTCGAGGTAGGGATCGTCGATCAACCCGGCGTCGAGCAGGTCGGTATGCACGCAACCGGGCACGGTCGCGTGCACGGCCCGCCCGGCGATGTCGGCGGGCACCTGCGCTCCGGATGCCGCCCGCAGGGTCCAACCGTCGTAGAGTGCCTGTCGGCTCAACTCCGCACCGCACCTTCTGCATCGAAAGACGCCTACTGAACCGGATAAGCTGAGCCACCGTACGGTCCGGAATTCGGACTGTCAACGGCCAGACAGCGAAGGAGCGCGCCGGTGAAGCGGCCGACAATCGCCGACGTCGCCCGGCACGCCGGGGTGTCCAAGGGCGCCGTGTCGTACGCGTTGAACGGGCAGCCCGGGGTCTCCGAGGCCACCCGGCAGCGCATCCTGGCCATCGCCGCCGAGATCGGGTTCAGCCCGAGCAGCGCCGCCCGCGCCCTCTCCGCCGCCGCCTCCGGCGCGGTCGGCCTGGCCCTGTGCCGACCGGCCCGGATCCTCGGCATCGAGCCGTTCTTCATGGCACTGATCAGTGGCGTCGAGGCCGAGTTGTCCGCCCGCTCGTACGCGCTGACCCTCCAGGTGGTGGCCGATCCGGACGCCGAGATCGCGGTCTACCGGCGCTGGTGGGGCGAACGTCGGGTGGACGGGGTGCTGGTCTGCGACCTGCGCACCGACGACCGTCGCATCCCCGCCCTGGAGCAGCTCCAACTGCCCGCGGTGGTGATCGGCGGCCCCGGTGGCACGGGTGCGCTCGCCAGCCTCTGGTCCGACGACGCGGCAGCGTTGACCGAGACGGTGGAATACCTGGTCGCGCTCGGGCACCGGCGGATCGCCCGGGTCGCCGGCCTGCCCGACCTGCGGCACACCGAGATCCGCACCGACGCGTTCGCGACGGTGTGCCAACGGCTCGACCTCGTCGACGCGGTCACCGTCTGGTCCGACTACACCGGTGAGGAGGGTGGGCGGGCCACCCGCCGGCTGCTCAGCTCCGCCCAGCGGCCCACCGCTGTCATCTACGACAACGACGTGATGGCCATCGCCGGGCTCTCCGTCGCCCAGGAGATGGGGCTCACCGTTCCCGCCGATCTGTCCATCGTGGCCTGGGACGACTCGCCGCTGTGCCGGCTGGTGCACCCGCCGCTGACCGCGCTGGGCCGGGACATCCCGGCGTACGGCGCGCACGCCGCCAAGCAACTGCTCGCCGTCATCGGCGGGGAGCCGGTGAGCCGGGTGCAGGACGAGACACCGCACCTGACTCCGCGCGGCAGCACCGCACCGCCCCGAGGGAGATGAACCGGTTCAGCGAGATGCTGAGGGGAACTCCTCGAAGTACGCCTCGACCCGTTCGGCCGTCGCCGGGCGGGCTAACGCGAACCCCTGCCCGTACCGGCAGCCGCCCCGGCGAGCCACCTCGACCTGCGTCGACGACTCCAACTCCTCGGCGACGATCTCGACGCCCAGCCGCTCACCCACGTTGACCACCACGTCGATAAGCGGTGGCTGCCCGTCCGGCCGTGCGCCCACCAACTCCGGACCCACCTTGAGCAGGTCGATCGGCAGCCGGCGGAGCTGGGCCAGCGAGGCGTGCTCGGCCCGGAAGTCGTCCAACGCGGTGCGTACGCCGAGCGACCGCAGCCCGGCCAACCGGGCCACCACGGTCGACAGGTCACCCGCCACCCTCGGCTCGCTCACCTCCACCACCAGCCGCTCCGGTGGCACCCCGTACGCGGCCAGCACGGCCGCCGCCCGCTGCACGAAGTCGGGGGTCGTCAGCTCCCGGGTCGTGACGTTCACCGCCATCCACAACTCCCGGACGCCCACCGACCAGTCGGACAACTGCCGGCAGGCCCGGTCCAGCACCCACCACTCCAACTCGCCGACCAGGTCCAGGTCCTCGGCGACCGGCAGCAGCTCGGCCGGAAGCACAGTGCCGAGCACCGGGCTCCGCCACCGCAGCAGCGCCTCCGCACCCACCGGTTGCCCGTCGGTCAGGTCGACCACCGGCTGGTAGACGAGATCCAACTCGCCCCGGGCCACCGCACCGGGCAGTTCACGTTCCAGGTCGAGGCGGCGTACCAGTTGTTCCTCAAGGAACGCGTCATACCACTCGACCCGGTCCCGGCCCAGTTGCACGGCCCGCCGTCGAGCCAGTTCGGCCTGACGCAGCACGTCCGCCGGCCGGTCACCGCCCACCTCGGCCAGCCCGATGCTCGTCTGCGCCCGCACCACCGAACCGGCCAACTGGTAGGGCGGGGCGAGCGCGGCCAGCAGCCGGGTGCCCAGCGCGTACGCCAGCACCGGGCCGGCGGCGGTGACCACGGCGAAGCCGGCACCCGTGCGGCCGGTGACCAGGTCGTCGGAAGCGATGACGGCGCGGACCCGGTGCACCGCCTCGGCCAGCACGTCCTCCCGGGCGGTCGGGCCGATCCCGTCGGTGACGTGCAGGTCCACCAGCAGCAGCGCGCCGGACGGCGCCGGCACGTCACCGATCGCGGCGAGGGCGTCCAGCAGGGCTGCCCGGTCACCGGGCGGACCACCTCCCGCCGGAACGGGCCGCCGGCTCAGCGCCGACCAGCCGGCGCCATCCTCGGGTGACCAGGTCGAGCCGACGCCGTTCCCGGTGACCGGGCCGGCGGGGTCGCGGTTGTCGTGCGTGGGCTCCGCGGCCGGAAGATCACCCAGCCACCGTGGCGGGGCCGCGTGGCGGTGCCGCACCGGGCCGCCGGCGGGTCGACGATGTGCGGCGGGTCGCGCCGAGGCGGGCGCGTCACCGGCGCGCAGCAGCTCCCGCAGCACCAGGGGCGGCACCGCCGCCAGGGCCAGGAACACGCTCGTCCGGTCCGGTGCGTGGCCGGAACCCAGGTGCGGACCCGTCGCCAGCAGCAGCACCGCGGCGGGGAGCACCGACCGGGGCCAGGCCGAGGGGACCGGCTCCGCCGGCTCGACGTCGCAGGCGTCCGCCGCTTCTACCGCACCGACCGCGACGAGCAGCAAACCGAGCACCAGCGGGGGTACGGCCAGCAGGGTCACCCGCCCGGTCGGCGCGGACGGCAGCGTGGCGAGCAGCACCAGCCCGCCCAGGGTGAGCAGGACACCGCCCCGGCAGACCGCCGTCGGAAAACGTCGCCGCGGCCCCGCGAACGCGGTGAGCGCGGCCATGCCCAGCCCACCGAGCGCCAACGCGGCCACCAACCGCACCGGAACCGACAGGCCGGCACGGGGCAGCAGCAGCCAGCCGGCAAGGGCCAACCCGACGGCCGGGCCGGTCGACTCGACAAGCCAGCGCAGCTTGACCCCGGCGGCCGGCCGCGTCCGGCCGGGAAGCCGGCACAGCCCGGCCCCGGCGAGGGCCGCCACGACAAGTGACCCGACAAGCACGGCGACCGTGTGCCCGCCACCGCCAAGCGGCAGTACGACGGCGGTCAGACCGGCCGCCACCACCGCCGCGTCGAGCAGCACACCAGCCGTCCGTGGCGACGGGTCGACGCGACGCGAGACGGCCAGCCGGGAGAGCCGCACCCCGGCGAGCGTGGCGCCGGCGCCGGCTGCCAGCGCGATCACCACCGGAGGCGACACCAGGTCGAGGACACCGGCGAAGAGAAGCAACGCCACCGCCGTGGACGTGGCGGTCTCCAGTGCCCAGCGGGGGACGAGGACGCGGAACGGGTACGCGAGGAGCACGGCGGTCGCCTTCGTGAGGGGGCACGGGGCGGTACGACGGTGCGGGACACCGGCCATTCCTGGTCCGTTGTCCAACAATTGTGAACGATCGGCGGCCGAATCGGTTACGTGTCGGTCACCCAGAGGAGACAACGACCCGTGTCACTGTACGACGTACCACCCCCTCGGCACCGCCCGCCGCCAGCCGGACCGGCCGGGAGTGGGATCATCAGAGGGTGAGTAAGCCCGACACGGTCCGCTTCCGACACAACCAAGCCATCCTGGTCGCCTCGGTCATCGCCTTCATCGGTGCCCTGCCACTCGCCAACGCCCAGGTCTACCTGCTACCGGTGCTGCTCGTTCCGCTCGCCGTCGGGGTGTGGGCCTGGCGGGCCGGCACCGACGCCGACGCGCGGGAACTACGCGTACGGGCGCTGGTCGGGCAACGCCGCCTCGGCTGGGACCGGGTCGTCGAGCTGACCTCCGACAAGCGCGGGCGAGCGGTCGCCCGGCTCGACGACGGCCAGCAGGTCACCCTGCCGGCCGTCCGGGGCGTGGACCTGCCCCGGCTGATCTCGGCCACCGGTCAGACACTGCCGCACGCCGGCTGAGGTGTGTCAGGTCAGTAGCCGTCGACGACCTCGTTGATCAGCGGCTGCCCGGCGGCGAACCGGCGAACCTGGTCACCGACCAGTCGGTAGGCCCGCGGCAGCAGACCGCGCACCGACCCGGCCACGTGCGGGGTGAGCAGCACGTTCGGCATCGACCAGAGCGGAGAGTCGGCGGGCAGCGGCTCCGGGTCGGTGACGTCCAGCGCGGCCGAGATCCGGCCGGTGCCCAACTCGGCGACGAGTGCCTCGGTGTGTGCCACCGGCCCCCGGGCGGCGTTGACGAGCAGCGCCCCGTCCGGCATCGCGGCCAGAAAGTCCTTGTCGATCAGGCCACGCGTCTGGTCGGTGAGCGGCACCAGCACCACCACCACGTCCGCCTCGGGCAGCAGCCGGGGCAACTCCTCGACGGCGTGCACCCCCTGCTCCGGGCGGGCCGTCCTGGCGACCAGGGTGAAGCTCACCTCGAAGGGGGCGAGCCGGTCACGCACGGCGGTGCCGATCGAACCGGCGCCGATGATGAGCACCCGCTTGCCGGTCAGCTCGTCGGTCGGGGTGTTCCCCTGGTACGCCCAGCGCCGTTCGGCCTGGGCACGGACGAACACCGGGAACGCCCGCAACTGGGTGAGGATCGCGGTGACGACCCACTCGGCGGTGGACGGGTCGTGCACGCCCCGGGCGTCGCACAGGGTCACGCCCGGCGGCGTCCGGCCGGCCCAGGCGTCCGCCCCGGCGGAGAGCAACTGCACCACCGCCAGGTCGGGCAGCTCACGCAGCAGCGCCGTCGCGTCGGTGCCGGTCAGGAACGGTGGCACCCAGACGCGGACGTCGGCGACCTCCGAGGGCAGTCGGTCGGCGTGCTCCAGGACCTCCACCGTCACATCCGGGGGCAGCTCGCCCATCAGGTTCAGGCCGGCCTGGTTCGGGATCCATACCTTCACGTCAGCCGACGATAGTCCCCGCCGCCGCGGCCGGGGCGGGCGCGGGCGCGAACCGGCGTCCCGGGGGATGGCGCGCGGGGCCGGGGCGGGCGAGACTCAGCACACCGATGTTCGACCCGGGCCTGGACGAGGTATAACGAAGGGTCGGAGGGCCGGTCGGCCTCCGCCCCAGCAGACAGGTGCTCGATGACCGACGGCTCCCCCGGCACCGCCCGGCGTCCAATCGCCTCCCCTGCCGCGTTGGGCGACCCGGAGCGGCTGCGCGCGCTCACCGAGACGGGGCTGGACGCCGTACCGGACGAGGCGTTCGACAGGTTCGCCCGCCTGGTGAGCGACCTGCTCGACGTGCCGGTCGCGCTGGTCTCCCTGGTCTCCGCCGACCGGCAGTTCTTTCCGGGCGCGTTCGGGTTGCCGGAGCCGTGGTCGGAGCGCCGGCAGACCCCGTTGAGCCACTCGTTCTGCCAGCACGTGGTGGACATCGAGGTGCCGATGGTGTTGCCGGACGCCCGGCTCTACCCCCGCGTTCGGGACAATCTGGCCATCGACGACCTCGGCGTGGTCGCGTACGCCGGGATGCCGCTGACCGACCTCTCCGGCCGGGTCCTCGGTTCGCTCTGCGCCATCGACAGCAAGCCCCGCGCGTGGACCGCCGCGCAGCTACGGACCCTGGCCGACCTGGCTGCCGCCTGCTCGTCGGAGCTGCGACTGCGCATCGCGCTGGACGGCGCGCAGGAGGCACGGCGGCGGATCGTGCAGGCACACGAGCGGCTGGAACTGCTGGCCGGCGTGAGCGAGACGCTCGCCGGCACCCTGGACGTGGGCACCGCGCTGCGCCGGCTCGCCGCCGCCATGGTGCCGCTGCTCGCCGACTGGTGCCTGCTCACCCTGATCGGCCCGACCGGCGTGCCCCGCGAGGTGGTCTCGGTGCACCGCGACCCGGCCCGGACGGCGGACATCGAACGCTTCGGTGAGTTGCTGCGCACCGGGCTGAGCCCGGACTCGTCCATCCGGGCGGTGCTCCGGACCGGTCAGCCCCGGCTCGGCCGCATCGCGTCGCTTGCCGACGTGACGAGGGGCACCATCGATCCGGAGATGACGTCGATCGCCGCCCGCCTGGGCATCGCGTCCTACCTGAGCGTGCCGGTACGGGGCGTCGGCGGCACCGTGCTGGGCGCGATCACCCTGGTCAACGACGCCAAGCGGCAGCAGTTCGACGACCGGGACCTGCTCACCGCTGTCGAGATCGGCCGCAGAGCCGGCCAGGCCGTCGGCAACAGCTCGATGTACGGCGAGCAGCGACACGTCGCCGAGGTCCTGCAACACAGCATGCTGCCGCGACTGCCGGTCGTGCGGGAGCTGGAGTTGGCGGCCCGCTACCAGCCGGCGGCCGACCGGGTGGAGGTGGGCGGTGACTGGTACGACGCGTTCATCCAGCCCGACGGCGATCTGATCGCGGCGATCGGCGACGTGGCCGGGCACGACATCGAGGCGGCGGCGACCATGGGCCAGCTCCGCAACCTGGTGCGGGGCAACGCCTTCGGCCGGCCGGACACGGTCGGGGCGCTGCTGAGCAACCTGGACGCCGCGATCCGCGGCCTGCGGCTGCCGATCGCCGCCACCGCGACGCTGGTCCGGATCTGTCCACAGGACGCCGGCGCCCACGAGGTGACCTGGTCCAACGCCGGGCACCCGCCGGCCCTGGTGGTCCGCGTCGGCGGGGCGGTCGAGCTTCTCGAGGCCACACCGGAGCCACTGCTCGGCCTGGCCCGGCCGTCGACGCGGACCAGCCAGTCGACGAGCCTGTCCACCGGCGACACCCTGCTGCTGTACACCGACGGGCTGATCGAGCGGCGCGACCGATCCATCGACGAGGGGTTGGCCGAGCTGGTGGTCCGGCTGACCGGCACCGACACGCTGCCCCTCGACAAGCTGTGCGACCTGCTGCTCGCCTCGATCCGCCACCGTGAGGACGACACCGCGCTGCTGGCCGTACGGGCACGGTGAACGGTGCACCGGCCGGGGCCGCCGGCACCCATCGGACTCGACCGGGCCGTCCGGCGGGCTACCCTGGGCCGGGTGAGAGCCCGTCCCCCGTACCCTCGCGTCCGTAGCCTCCGGGTGGCCCTCGCGGCGTCCTGCGCGGCACTGCTGCTCAGCGCGGGTTGCAGCTTCGGCGAACCGGAGCCCGACCCGGCCGGCGAACCGCCCAACCTGCCCACCCCGTCCACGTCGGCGAGCCCCGGTGGCGCCGGCCAGCAGGCGGTGGCGACGGTCCTCGCGAAGGGTCTGCGGGTGCCCTGGGCCATCGCCTTCCTGCCCGACGGGGGCGCGCTGGTCACCGAACGGGACAGCGGTCGGATCCTCCAGGCCGGCCCCGAGTCCGGGCCGGACGGGCTGCGGGTCCGCCCGGTGCAGACGATCGCCGACGTGGCCGCGGCCGGCGAGGGCGGCCTGCTCGGCATCGCCGTCTCCCCCGACTACGCCAAGGACCGGACGGTCTTCGTCTACTACACCGCCGAGCGGGACAACCGGGTCGCCCGGCTGCAACTCGGTGGGCAGCCCACCCCGATCCTCACCGGCATCCCCAAGGCCAACGTGCACAACGGCGGCGGGTTGGGCTTCGGCCCGGACGGGCAGCTCTACGTCAGCACCGGTGACGCCGGTCAGCGCCCCCTCTCCCAGGACGTGAAGAGCCTCGGCGGCAAGATCCTCCGGATCACCCGGGACGGCAAGCCCGCCGCGGGCAACCCGTACCCCGGGTCCCCGGTCTGGTCCCAGGGTCACCGCAACGTCCAGGGCTTCGCCTGGGACGCCGCCAAGCGGATGTACGCCGTCGAGTTCGGCCAGAACACCTGGGACGAGATCAACCAGATCACCAAGGGCGGCAACTACGGCTGGCCGGAGGTCGAGGGGCGGGCCGGCGACCGGCGGTTCACCGACCCGATCACGCAGTGGGCGACCGAGGACGCGTCCTGCTCGGGTCTGGCCGCCACGGACCGCCTGCTGGTCACCGGCTGCCTACGCGGCAAACGCCTCTGGGTGATGGAGCTGACCGACACCGGCACGCTGCTCGGCCAGCCCAGTGAGCTGCTCACCAACCGGTACGGCCGACTCCGCGCGGTGGCCGCCGCACCCGACGGTTCACTCTGGGTGAGCACCTCCAACCACGACGGGCGGGGCAACCCGGCCGGCGACGACGACCGGCTCCTGCGGGTGGTCTTCGCCGGCGGCGACGGCGGCCGTAGCTGACCTTCGTCACCATCCGTTCAGGTTTACCAAGATCTTCCGACGGGCAGGTCAGAATTTCAGCATGGACGGGCAGCGCGACGAGCAACACGACGACGCCGGTGACCGGGACGTCCCGGTGACCGACGGCGATTCGCCGCGCCCGAGGCGCTCGCTTGTCGGCCCCGCCGGGCCGCTGCGCCGCATCGGGCTGGTCGTCGCCGTCCTCGCCGTGGCCCTGGCCGGGGCCGTGCTCGGGGTGCTGGCCGGCGGTCAGGTGGACACCGACATCGGGCCGTTCCGCGCCAACCTGAGCATCTCCCCCGCCCGGGACGGCGGCACCACCGTCGACATCCCGCCGCTCGGCGCGCTGCTGCTCGACAGCCACGACGGGCCGACCCACCTCACCGTGCGGCTGGGCGCACTCGACCAGGGACGCACCGAGGCGCTCATCGACGACCCGGCCAGCATCAGCCGGGCCAGCCAGAGCGCCGTGGAGGACGTCCGCTCCGGGGTGATGCGGCTCGGCCTGCGGGCCCTCGGGGCGTCGGTGCTCGTCACCCTGCTCCTGGCCGGGCTGATCTTCCGTAACGTCCGACGGACCGCCTGGGCGGGTGGGCTCGCGCTGCTGGTCACCGCCGGAAGCCTCGGCACGGCGGCGGCCACCGTACGTCCCCAGGCGATCGAGGAGCCACGCTACGAGGGGTTGCTTGTCAACGCACCAGCCATCGTCGGCGACGCGCGCCGGATCGCCAACGACTACACGAAGTACGCCGAGCAACTGCAACGCCTGGTCGGCAACGTCAGCCAGCTCTACACCACCGTCTCGGCGCTGCCGCTGTTGGAGCCGACCCCGGGCACCACGCGGGTGCTGCACGTCTCCGACATGCACCTCAACCCGACCGGCTGGCAACTGATCCGGACGGTGGTGGAGCAGTTCGGCATCGACGTGGTGATCGACACCGGCGACATCACCGACTGGGGCAGTGAGCCGGAGGCGTCCTTCGTCGGCTCGATCAGCCTGCTCAAGAAGCCGTACGTCTTCATCCGGGGCAACCACGACTCCGGCAAGACCGCCGCCGCCGTCGCCCGCCAGCCGAACGCGATCGTGTTGAACAACTCGACGACGACAGTCGCCGGGCTGACCATCGCCGGCATCGGCGACCCCCGGTTCACCCCGGACAAGAACACCTCACCCGCCGGCAGTGGCCTGACCCAGCAGGTCGCCGACCAGGTGATCGGCGCGGGCGAGCAGCTCGCGACAACGGTGCGCCGCTCACCCCAGCCGGTGAACATCGCCCTGGTGCACGACCCGGCGTCGGCCGGGCCGCTCGCCGGCACCTGCCCGCTGGTGCTGGCCGGGCACACCCACGCGCGGCAGGTGTCCCGGTTGCCCCAGGCGCCCGGTCAGCAGCCCACCGCACTGATGGTCGAGGGCTCCACCGGCGGCGCCGGCCTGCGCGGCCTGGAGGGCGAGAAACCCACTCCGCTGACGATGACGGTGCTCTACTTCGACCAGCAGAAGATGCTCCAGGCGTACGACGACATCACCGTGGGCGGCACCGGCCAGTCCCAGGTCAACCTGGAGCGGCACGTGGTGGCCGATCCGGCGCAGGGCACGCAGGCGTCGGTCACCCCGACACCTAACGGCGGCGCGCCGGAGTCGCCCGACCCCCTACAGAGCCCGACCCCGTCCCCGACCAGCTGATCCTGGCCCTACGGTGCCGGCTCCGCACCACGGGCCAGCGCGGCCGGGTCAGCGCAGGGCGATGGCGGCCAGGGCGGCGTTGACGATGCTGCCGGGCAGCAGGTCGTGCAGGTCGTACAGCTCCGCGACGCTGCCGGACTGGCCGAACTCGTCCACGCCCAGCGGCACCGCCGGCGCGCCGACCGCCGAACCGAGCCAGGCCATCGCGTGCGACGCGGCGTCGTGCACTGTCACCACCGGCACCCGATCGGCGAACGCGGACCGCAGCGCGCCCGGCACGCTGGGCACCGTGGCCGTCCGCACGCCCTGGCGCAGGGTGCGCTGCCAGGCCCGGTAGAGCCGGTCGAGGCTCGTCACATCCACCACGTGCGCGGCGATGCCCTCGTCGGCCAGCTCCGCCGCGGCGGCCAGCACCTCGGGCAGCACCGCACCGGAGGCGGCCAACTGCACCACCGGGGCGTCGACCAGGTGGGGGTACGCCTGATGTGCGTCGACCAGCCGGTACGCCCCGGCGACCACCTGCCGGCGCAGCACCGCGTCGCCGAGCCGCGCCCGGGCCGCCTCGAACGGTGCCTGGTCCAGCGGTCGGGTGCTCAACCGGAAGTAGTACGCGCCGTCCTCGGCGGGCGCGGCGGTCGCCGCCGGGGTCGACCCACCGGCGATCTGCCCGAGCGCGTCGCAGAGCAGCCAGTCCAGGCTGGCCGCGTACGCCGGCTCGACGAAGGTCACCCCGGGCAGCTCCAGGCCCACCGACGCGGTGATGGTGGACTGGTGCGCGCCACCCTCCGGGGCCAGGGTGATGCCGGACGGGGTGCCGGCCACCACGAACCGGGAGCCCGAGTAGGTGCCGTAGAGGAACGCGTCGAGGCCGCGCAGCACGAACGGGTCGTAGACCGTGCCCACCGGCAGCAGCGGCTGCCCGGACAGGTCCCAGGAGAGGCCGAGCTGACCGAGCAGCAGGAACAGGTTCATCTCCGAGATGCCCAGCTCGATGTGCTGCCCGGCGGGGCTCTCGGTCCAGCGCAGCATCCGGTCCTCGGTCCAGGAACGCTGCTCGGTGGGGGCGAACACCCCGGTCTTGTTGATGAACCCGGCCAGGTTGGTGGAGGTGGCCACGTCCGGGGCGGTGGTCACCAGGTAGCGGCCCACCTCCCGGTGCCGCGCCAGGTCCACGAGCACCCGACCGAAGACCTCCTGCGTGGAGATCGGCTTGGTTGCGCGTACTCCGGTGCTCTCCGGGACGGTGACCCCCAGCGCGCGCTCGCGGGGCGCGCGGGACAGCGCCTCCCGGCGGGCGCCGGCCCGGATGCCGGCCGGTGACGCCGGGTCGAGGCGGTCCCACTCGGTCTCGGCGGTCAACCCCTGCGCGGCCCGCAGGGCGTCGACCTGATCCGAGCTGAGCAGCGCGGAATGGTTGCGCGGGTTGCCGGCGATGGGCAGACCCCAACCCTTCACCGTGTACGCGAAGACGACGCTGGGCCGGTCGGTGACCGCGTCGCACTGGGCGTACGCGTCGAGCATCGCGGACAGGTCGTGCCCACCCAGATCGGTGACGAGCGGGCTCAACTCCTCGTCGCTGACGTGGGCGATCAACTCGTCGATGCCGGCCGGCGCGCCGTCGAGGAACTGCTTACGCAGCACCGGGCCGGTCAACCCGAACAGCGACTGGTACTGCTCGTTGGGCATGGCGTCGATCCAGTCGCGCAGCGCCTCGCCGCCCGGCCGGGCGTACGCCTCGGCGAGCCGACGGCCGTACTTGACCTCCACGACGTGCCAGCCGGCCGCCTCGAACTGGCCGCGCCACTGGTTGATCCGGATGCCCGGCACCACCCGGTCCAGCGACTGCCGGTTGAAGTCGACAAGCCACATGACGTTGCCCAGCCCGGTGGTGGCGGGGTCGGCGACCGCCTCCCAGATGTTGCCCTCGTCCAGCTCGGCGTCGCCGATGAGCGCCACGAACCGGGAGTGCGGCCGGGCCCCGAAGTGCGCGTCGACGTACCGCCGGGTGGCGGCGGCGAAGAGCGGCGCCGCCGCGCCCAGCCCCACCGACCCGGTGGAGAAGTCCACAGCGTCCGGGTCCTTGGTCCGCGACGGGTACGACTGGAGGCCGCCGCGGGCCCGCAGCCGGGGCAGGTAGGAGCGGTCCAGGTTGCCGAGCAGGTACTGGATGGCGTGAAACACCGGGGACGCGTGCGGCTTCACAGCGACCCGGTCCTCGGCGTCCAGGTGCGCGAACCACAGCGCGGTCATGGCCGTGACCAGGGAGGCGCTTGACGCCTGGTGACCGCCGACCTTCACCCCGTCGCCGGTGGCCCGGTCGTGGTTGGCGGCGTCCACGATCCGGGTGGCGAGCCAGAGCACCCGCCGCTGGATCTCGTCGAGGACATCGAGGTCGTGCTGGGTCACGGTGGCTCCATTCGGGCGTCGCCGTTGACGCCCTCGCGAGGGGTGTGGATCGCGCCGCCCAGGGCGGCAGAGGGGTGACGGGCCGGTCAGCCCTGGACGCCGAGGCGCTCCAGGATCAGCTCACGCAGGGTCTTCGCGTCGGCCTGGCCCCGGGTGGTCTTCATGACCGCGCCGACAAGCGCGCCGACCGCGGCGACCTTGCCGCTGCGGATCTTGTCGGCGATGGCGGGGTTCGCGGCGATCGCCTCGTCCACGGCGGCGGTCAGCGCGCCGGTGTCCGACACGACCTCCAGGCCCCGGTTGGTCATGATCTCGGTGGGCGAGCCCTCACCGTCGACAACGCCCTCCAGCACCGTGCGGGCCATCTTGTCGTTGAGCTTGCCGGCGTCGACCAGCCCCTGAAGCTCGGCGACCTGGGCGGGGGTGGCACCGATCTGGGCCAGCTCCACGCCGCTCTCGTTGGCCCGGCGGGACAGCTCACCCAGCCACCACTTGCGGGCCGCCGCCGGGGTGGTGCCCGCCGCCACGGTGGCCTCGATCAGCTCGACCGCGCCGGCGTTCAGCACCGACTGCATGTCCAGGTCGGAGAGGCCCCACTGCTCCTGGAGCCGACGCCGGTGCACCCGCGGCAGCTCCGGCAGCGCCGCCTTCAGCTCGGCGACCCAGGCCGGGTCCGGGGCGATCGGCACCAGGTCCGGCTCCGGGAAGTACCGGTAGTCCGTGGCCGTCTCCTTCGAGCGACCCGGGGTGGTGTCACCGGTGTCCTCGTGGAAGTGCCGGGTCTCCTGGGTGATCCGGCCGCCCGCGTCGAGCACCGACGCCTGCCGCAGCATCTCCGAACGGACCGCCCGCTCCACCGACCGCAGCGAGTTGACGTTCTTCGTCTCGGTGCGGGTGCCCCATTCCTGACCCGGCAGGTTGAGCGAGGTGTTCACGTCGCAGCGCAGCGAACCCTCCTCCATCCGCACGTCGGAGACCCCGAGGGTGCGGATCACGTCGCGCAGCTCCGTGACGTACGCCTTTGCCACGTCGGGGGCGAGCGCACCGGTGCCCGGGATCGGCTTGGTGACGATCTCCACCAACGGGATGCCGGCCCGGTTGTAGTCGACGAGCGACTCGGTCGCGCCGTGGATGCGGCCGGTGGCGCCACCGACGTGCAGCGTCTTGCCGGTGTCCTCCTCCAGGTGCACCCGCTCGATCTCGATCCGCACCGTCTCGCCGCCCACCTCGACGTCCAGGTAACCGTCGACGCAGATCGGCTCGTCGTACTGGCTGATCTGGAAGTTCTTCGGCATGTCGGGGTAGAAGTAGTTCTTCCGGGCGAACCGGCACCACTCGGCGATCGAGCAGTTCAACGCCAGGCCGATCCGGATGATCGCCTCGATGGCCGCCTTGTTGGCCACCGGCAACGAGCCGGGCAGGCCGAGGCACACCGGGCAGACCCGGGTGTTCGGCTCGCCACCGAAGTCGGTCGGGCAACCACAGAACATCTTGGTGTTCGTGCCCAGCTCGACGTGGGTCTCCAGGCCGATCACCGGTTCGTAGCGTGCAACGACCTCGTCGTACGCGGGCAGTGTCGTGGTCATGAGACGCTCCAGGCGCGATCCGGGACAGAACCTGTCCAGCCTAATGGGGTTGTCGGGCCGGGCGTCGCCCGGGTTTCCCGGGACACCGGCAGTGGCCGTGACCGGGTGTGTCCGCGCCGACACGGGGGTATCTGTCGACCATGACGAATACGGGGAATGATCGATCTCTCGACCAGCCCCGGCCGGGGCGACGGTACAACAACAGGCAGGTCCTGGTGGTGGTGCTGGCCGCGTGGGCGGTGGCGGCCGCGGTGGCCCTGATCGGCTGGCTTGCCGCAGGCGGCGAGCGCCAGCCGGACGACCTCCAGCTACTGGTGGTCCTGCTCGTCATTCCGGGCCTGATCGGGCTGGCCGTCGCCTGGGGGACGGGCAGGTTGACGGCCTGGCGTCAGCGCGACCGGGCCGGGCAGTGACACCGGCACGGCAGCCGACCGGCCCCGACGGACGGATCCGTCGGGGCCGGTCGCGACGGCGCTACAGCGCCGGCGGCGTGAACGTGCCGACCGCGGATTCCAACGCGGCGGCGACCCGGTACATCCGGTCGTCGGCCATCGTCGGAGCCATCACCTGCAGGCCGACGGGCAGCCCCTCGGAGAGCCCACACGGCACCGAGATGCCCGGCCCGCCGTACAGGTTGGTCGGGATCGTGTACAGGTCGGCCAGGTACATCTGGTACGGGTCGGCGGTGCGCGCGCCCAACGGGAACGCCACCGACGGGGTGGTCGGCGAGATCAACGCGTCGACCCGCTCGAACGCGGTGGTGAAGTCCCGGGTGATCAGCGTCCGGACCTTCTGCGCCTGCCCGTAGTACGCGTCGTAGTAACCCGACGACAGCGCGTACGTGCCGATCATGATGCGGCGCTTGACCTCCGGGCCGAAGCCGGCCTCGCGGGTCAGCGACATGACCTCCTCCAGCGACCGGTTGCCGTCGTCGCCGACCCGCAGGCCGAACCGGACGCCGTCGAACCGGGCAAGGTTGGAGGAGCACTCGCTCGGGGCGATCAGGTAGTACGCCGGCAGCGCGTACGCGAACGTCGGGCAGGAGATCTCCACGACCTCGGCGCCCATCTTGGTCAGCGCGTCCACCGACTCGCGGAACGCGGCCATCACGCCCGGCTCGGCGCCCTCGCCGACGAACTCGCTCACGATGCCGAGCCGCACACCGGTCAGGTCGCCGGTCGCGCCGAGCTTCGCCGCCGCCACCACGTCCGGCACCGGCTGGGGGATCGAGGTGGAGTCCCGTGGGTCGTGCCCACCCATCACCTGGTGCAGCAGGGCCGCGTCGAGCACCGTACGGGCACACGGGCCGGGGGTGTCGAGCGACGAGGAGAAGGCGACCAGCCCGTAGCGGGAGGTGCCGCCGTAGGTGGGCTTCGCGCCCACGGTGCCGGTGACCGCGCCGGGCTGGCGGATCGAGCCGCCGGTGTCCGAGCCGATCGCCAGCGGCGCCTCGTACGCGGCCAGCGCCGCGGCGCTGCCACCACCCGAGCCACCCGGGATCCGGTCCAGGTCCCACGGGTTGTGCGTCGGGCCGTACGCCGAGTATTCGGTGGAGGAGCCCATCGCGAACTCGTCCATGTTGGTCTTGCCGAGCATCACCGTGCCGGCCTCGCGCAGCCGCTGCACGATCGTCGCGTCGTACGGCGGGCGCCAGCCCTCCAGGATCTTGGAGCCGACGGTGGTCGGCACGCCCCGGGTGGCGAGCACGTCCTTCACCGCGACCGGCACACCCGCGAGCGGGCCCAGGTCCTCGCCGGCGGCGCGGCGCTCGTCCACCGCGCGGGCCGCGGCGAGCGCGCCGTCGGTGTCGACGTGCAGGAAGGCGTGCACCCGGTCGTCGACCGCGGCGATCCGGTCCAGGTGCGCCTGGGTCACCTCGACGGCGGAGGCCTCGCCCCCGGCGACCAAAGCGGCGATCTCCGTCGCAGTCATTCTGGTCAGGTCACTCATGCCGTCACTCCGCTTCGCTCCGCGACGCCATGAGGCACCACGGCGCTGCACTGCTGATTCGCTCGCTGCCGCTCGCTCATGAGGCCACATCCTCACTCAGGATCCGCGGTACGCGGAACCGCTGGTCCTCGGCGTCGGGCGCGCCCGACAGCGCTTCCTCCGGCGTCAGGCACGGCGTGACCACGTCCTCGCGGAAGATGTTGGTCAGCGGCACCGAGTGCGACGTCGGTGGGATGTCCGCGGCGGCGACCTCGCCGACCTGGGCGACCGCCTGGAGGATCACGTCGAGCTGACCGGCGAACGTGTCCAGCTCCTCCTCGGTGACGGCGAGCCGCGACAGGCGCGCCAGGTGCGCGACCTCCTCGCGGGAGATGGCGGCCATCCGTGCCCCCTTCTGATGTCCTGCTGGTCGGGCGGTGTGCCGGCCGCGCGACGACTGGAGCGTGACGCGCGGTGACCGGAGCGAGTCTATTGTTCCGCTCCGGTGTCGCGTCCCCGGACTCCCCCTCCGGCGGCCCTCGTGCCGGGTCAGCGGGTGGGTCGGCGCGCGACGTCCGGCTGCGGGTGCCCGCCGGTGGGGCGCACCGGCCGGTACCGGGCCAGCCAGGTGACCAGCTCCGCGGCGGGCATGGGTCGGGCGTAGAACCAGCCCTGCGCCGCGTCGCAACCGGCGGCGTGCAGCATCCGCCAGGTCCGCTCGTCCTCGACGCCCTCGGCCACCACCCGCAACCCCAGAGCGCCGGCCAACTCGATCATCGACCGGACGATCGCCGCGTCGTCGGCGTCGTCGGCCATCCCGAGTACGAACGACCGGTCCACCTTCACCTCGGACAGCGGCAACCTGCGCAGGTGCTGCAGTGACGAGTAGCCGGTGCCGAAGTCGTCGAGCGCGATGCCCACCCCGATGCGGTGCAGCCGGGAGATGGTCGCCAGCACCCGGCGCGGGTCGGCCATCAACGCACCCTCGGTGATCTCCACCTGTAGCCGTTCGGCGGGCACCCCGTATCGGGCCAGCCGGTCGGCGATCTGGTCGGCGATCTCGCCGGTGTGCAGGTCACGCACGCTCACGTTCAGCGCCGCGCGCAGGCCGATGCCGGCGGCCGACCACTTGGCGAGCTGCTCCACCACGTCGTCGACCACCCGCCGGGTGAGCAACCGCATCACGGCGCTCTGCTCGGCGACCCGGATGAGTTCCTCCGGGTCGACCATGCCCCGGCGCGGGTGTCGCCAGCGCAGCAGGGCCTCGACACCGACCACCTCGCCTGTCGCGATGGCGATCTGCGGCTGGTAGTACATGGTGATTTCCCCGGCGTCGTCGGCCGGTCCACCGTCCGCGTGCGCCCACCCGGTCGGTTCGAGTGGTCGCCCCGGTGAGTCCGGCCCGATGTCCCGCCGCGACCCGAGGCCGCCGTTGCCCAGCGCGGCCAGCGCGCTCCCGTTCGGCGACCGCCGGCTGTTTCCGAGCCGGGCGCGTCGCTCCCGACCCCGACCCGGCCGGTTGCCGGTGACCGCGGCACGGGTGTTGCGGCCCCGGATCGGGTCGGCACCGGTGGCAATCTGGTTGATCAGCTCGTCGGCGTGCGGCAGTTCGGCGTCGTCGCGCCGACGGCGTCCCCACCACCGGCCACCGGCCGGCGGTGCCGTCGCAATCGCCGGCGGCGGGTCCGCGGGTGGCGCGGCCTCGGCCGACGCCCCGGTGGGCAGCGCCGCCCCGTCACCGCCGCGCACCTCGGCCGCCGCGTCGAGGGGTACGCCTACCATCCGCGCCGTGCCGGCCACCTCACCCGGCACGCCGTCCCGGCCGTGCCCGGCACCCCGTTCGGCCTGCGCGGCCGCACCCTCAAGGTGGCGGTGACCGGCCGGCTCGGCGTCGAACGGCCCGTCGCCCGGCGGGCCGGACTCCAGCACCCGGCGCAGGTCGGCGAGGAGACCGAGACGCTCGGCGGAGTTGTGATCGGACTCGGGGGCGTAGACGGCCACCGTGTCGTTGCGGTGCTTGGCGTCGTACATCGCCACGTCGGCGTGGCGCATCAGAGTGGCGAAGTCCTCGCCATGCTCGGGAAAGAGGGCGATCCCGATCGACCCGCCCACGTCCAACGGAAGCCCGTCGAGCGGCACCGGCTCGGCCAGCGCCTGGACCACCTGGTCCGCCAACTCCCGCGCCTGACCGACGTCGGCCAGCCCGGTCATCACGATGGCGAACTCGTCGCCGCCGAGCCGGGCGATCATCTGCGGTCTGGGCCGCACGTCGGTGAGCCGCGCGCTCACCTCGACCAGCAGCCGGTCGCCCACTGCGTGCCCGAGGGCGTCGTTCACGTTCTTGAAGCGGTCCAGGTCGATCAGCAGCAGCGCCAACTGACCGTCGGGTTCCCCACGGGCCGTCCGCTCGGCATGCACGTGCACCTGCTCCGCCACCTCGGCCAGCAGGGCCTTGCGGTTGGGCAGGCCGGTAAGCGGGTCGGCGGCGGCGAGGTGCTGCTGTTCGACGGTCAGCCGCGCCATCCGGTAGACGGCGAACAGCGGCACCAGCACCAGCGGGATCAGCGCCGCGCTGACCCGTGCCGCCGCGACGAGCACCGGGGCGAGCAGCAGCAGGGAGCCGGTGGAGAGCAACTCGAAGCCGAGCCCCTGCCGCAGGGTGGGCCACCACCGGTCCCCGAAGCGCAGCCGCACCGCCCAACTGACCAACCCGTAGTTGACGACGAACCAGGCAAGGGTCGCGCCGCCGACGGCAGCCACGTCCGTCCAGTGCAACCGCCCGCCGGAGAAGATGGTGCCCGGCCCCAGCAGGAGCACCCCGTACCCGGCGGCGAGTGCACACGCGTACTGCCCGACGTTGAACGCCGTCCGCCACGGCGCGTGCCCCATCCTCCAGCCCGACACGACCACCCCCACCGCCTGCACCAGCACCGCCGGACCGAGGCCCCAGCCGAGCAGGATCGCGAAGGTGAAGCAGGTGGAGGGGAACACCGCCGAGGTCTGCCGGCGCCCCGGCGGGACGAACGGGCGGGCGTCGCAGACCACGGCGAGCGCGGCCATCGTCCAGAACGCCCCCGGCAGCCGGGACACCTCATCGGGGAGCGTCGCGAGTGGAACGGCGGCGGTCACCGCGGCCACCACCAGGATGCCGACGACGAAGGCAGCGAACGGTGCCACCCGCCCCGGGGGCAGCGAGTTGCGTGGGTCGGCGACCTCCACCACACCTCCCGACCGACCGTCGACGTGCCGGTGCGCACGCCGTGACCCAATGAAACGCCCTCGGGCCCCGGTTTCCCGGTATGACAGTCACGAATCGGTCGTAGTCGTAATTAAGTTGGTATACGCGACCAGTCGCCCCGCGACGCCGCCCGCGCGGTCAGCCGCCCGGTTGAGCGACCTCCCGTGCGGCGTCCGGGCCGGCGTCCAGCAGGACCTGGAACCCGGCCTCGTCGAGCACCGGCACCTTCAGGCTGGCCGCCTTGTCGGCCTTGGACCCCGGGTTGTCCCCCACCACCACGAAGCTCGTCTTCTTGGAGACCGACCCGCTGACCTTGCCGCCCCGGCTCTGTACGGCCTCGGCGGCCTGGTCCCGGGAGAAACCGGCGAGCGTGCCGGTCACCACCACTGTCAACCCCTCCAGCGGGCGCGGCCCCTCGTCGCCCGCCTCCTCCGCCATCCGTACGCCGGCCTCGGCCCACTTGCGGACGACCTCGCGATGCCAGTCCACCGCGAACCACTCCCGGAGGCTCGCCGCGATGGTCGGCCCGACCCCGTCGACCGAGGACAGCTCCTCCTCGGTGGCCGCGTCGATGGCGTCCATCGAGCGGAAGTGCCGGGCGAGCGCCTGGGCCGCGGTCGGGCCGACGTGCCGGATGGAGAGCGCCACCAGCACCCGCCACAGGTCCCGTTCCCGGGCGACCGCCAGGTTGTCGAGCAGCTTGCTGGCGTTGCTGCCCAGGCTGCCGTCCTTGTTGACGAAGAACGGGGACCGGGAGAGCTGCTCGGCATCGAGCTGGAACAGGTCGCCCTCGTCCGCGATGACCTCCGCGTCCAGCAGGGCCGCCGCGCCCTTGTAGCCGAGCGCCTCGATGTCGAAGGCTCCGCGCCCGGCGAGGTGGAACACCCGTTCGCGGAGCTGGGCCGGGCAGCTGCGGGTGTTGGGGCAACGGATGTCGACGTCGCCCTCCTTCGACGGGGCGAGCGGGGTACCGCAGGCCGGGCAGGTGGTCGGCATGACGAACGGCCGGGCGTCGGCGGGCCGCAGGTCGACCACCGGGCCCAGGACCTCGGGAATCACGTCGCCGGCCTTGCGCAGCACCACCGTGTCACCGATCAGCACGCCCTTGCGCTCGACCTCACGGGCGTTGTGCAGGGTCGCGAGCGCGACCGTGGAGCCGGCCACCCGCACCGGCTCCAGCACGGCGAACGGGGTGACCCGCCCGGTGCGCCCCACGTTGACGTCGATGTCGAGCAGCTTGGTGGTGACCTCCTCCGGCGGGTATTTGAAGGCGATCGCCCACCGGGGGGCGCGGCTGGTCGAGCCCAGCCGGCCCTGGATGGAGACCGGGTCGACCTTGACCACCACCCCGTCGATCTCGTGCTCGACGTCGTGCCGGTGCTCGGCGTAGTAGCCGATGTATTCCGCCACGCCGCTCAGATCCGGGACGACCCGCCAGCGGTCGCTGGTCGGCAACCCCCACGATTTGAGCGCCGCGTACGACTCGGACTGCGCACTGGGCTGGAACCCTCGGCGGGCGCCGATGCCGTGCACCACCAGGCGCAGCGGCCGGGAGGCGGTGACGCGCGGGTCCTTCTGTCGGAGGCTGCCCGCCGCGGCGTTGCGCGGGTTGGCGAACGGCGCCTTGCCCTGCTCCACCAGGCCGGCGTTGAGATCGGCGAACGCGGCGACCGGGAAGTAGATCTCGCCCCGGACCTCCACCAGCTCGGGAATGTCAGGGAATTCGGCGGACGGGGCGAGCTGGCTGGGCACGTCCCGGATGCTGCGCACGTTGGCGGTGACGTCCTCACCGGTGCGGCCGTCACCCCGGGTGGCGGCCCGGACCAGCCTGCCCTTCTCGTAGGTCAGATTGATGGCCAGCCCGTCGACCTTCAGCTCGCACAGGTAGGGCACCGGGCCACCCGCGTCCCGTTCGACCCGCTCGGCCCAGGCGGCAAGCTCCTCGTCGGCGAAGGCGTTGTCGAGCGAGAGCATCCGTTCGGCGTGGGTGACCGGGGTGAAGTCGGTGGAGAACGTGCCGCCCACGCGTTGGGTGGGCGAATCCGGTGTCCGCAGCGCCGGGAACTCCGCCTCCAGTGCCTCCAGCTCGCGCAACTGCCTGTCGAAGTCGGCGTCGGGAATGATCGGCGCGTCCAGCACGTAGTAGCGGTACTGATGCTCGGTCAGCTCCTGACTGAGCGTGGCATGCCGCTCCCGGGCCTGCGGCGTCGGCTCGGCCCCGGCCGCCGCCTCCTGCGCCGGGCTGACCTGCTGACCGATCTGCTCCTCGGACACACCGCCACCTTCGGACACGCCTGCGACCTCCCTGATCACGCTACTCCGGCACGGTATCGGGCCGGTGGGACAATCCGTCGCCCGCCCGTGCCCCGCGGCGACGTCTCCCCGGATCGCGCGCCGTGATCACCCGATGCTCGGTAGTCGTCGACGTGCCGATCCAGCCGTTCGACGCCAAGTCGATCAAGGGTGGAGTGCGTCGGTGGCGGGGCAGCCGCGGTGTGGTTGGCCGGCGACACCGCCGGCGACGTGCGAGGATCGCCGGACGAAGCGGCCGGTGGGCCGCGAGGAGGCGGAGGTACGTCCGCCGAGAGGCGGAGGACACGTCCGCCGGGAGCCAGGAGGTGGGCGATGCCCGAGGCGTTGCTCTGGGCGGCGGCGATCCTGCTGGCCGTTGCCGCGGGTTGGGCATGGAACAGTTGGCGGCACCGGGTCTCCACCCGACCGGCAGGCAGCCGACCGGGTCGCGGTGCCACGGCCCGCACCGGTGGTCGTCGTCCCGCCCCGCCCCGACCGCGCGGCGCCGACCGGTCGGCCGCCAAGCCCCGTTCCCGCGACGCCGACCGGCCGGAGGCCCCGGCGCCCGGCGAGATCTGGTGGGCCGACGTGCCGTACGCCGACGGCAGTGGCTCGAAGGTGCGGCCCTGTCTGGTGCTGCGGGCGGACTCCCGAGGAGCGGACGTCCTCAAGATCACCAGCCAGGACAAGAGCGACCGGGACGACCACGTACGGATTCCCACCCGGGACTGGGACCCCGGCGCGGAGCACGACAGCTACCTCAGCCTGACCGAGCCGATCCGACTCAGCTCGGCCGCCTTCGCCGACCACGCCGGCCGCTGCGACGCCGACCTGTGGCGCAAGGTCCGCAGCCTGCGTCACCTGCCCACCGCCTGACCAACCCTGCGGCCGGGTCAGCCTGACCGCCCGGCGAGCCCACCCCGTCACCCTGACTATCCCGGCGAGCCCACTACCCCGTCGCCCTGCCCAAAGACGGCATGATCGACTCGACTTCCTGCAAAACGCGGCATCCGACACCACGGGACACCGCGACTTCCAGAAAACCGAGTGGATCACACCCCCGGGGCAACGCCGGGCAGCGCGGGGCAACGCCGAGGCCGCGCGGGGCAGGGCAGGCAGGTGAGGGTCAGTCCCAGGCGGCGCCTAGGGTGGCGAGTTGGTCCGCGTACTCGATGCGGTCCATCCACCCGGTCGGCCAGCCGGCCATGCCGGCGGCCGCGCCCACGAACGCGCCGGCCAGGGCGGCGATCGAGTCGGAGTCGCCGGCGGTGGTCGCGCCCCGGGCCAGTGCCGCCACCGGGTCGTCGGCGTGCCGAATGGCGCAGAGCAGCGCGGTGGCCAGCGCCTCCTCGGCGACCCAGCCCTCTCCGGTGGCCCGGCACGGGTCGCCGTCGTCGTCCGGCTGGCTGAGGGCGTGCGTCAGTCGACCCAGCGCCGCCAGGCACTCGTCCCAGCCCGGGGCGATGAACTCCCGTGGAGAAGGCGAGCCGGCGCGCTGCCAGAGATCACCCAGCCACCGCTCCCGGTAGACGAGGCGCTGGGCGAGCGCCCGCTCGGTCAGCAGCGCGGGCAGCTCGGGCAGCGTGGCGCCCGCGCGCAGCGCGAAGACCGCGTACGCGGTCAGCTCACTGGCGGCCAGCCCGGTCGGGTGGCCGTGGGTCATCCCCGCCTGTAGCTGGGCCAGCCCGGCCAGCGTGTCCAGGTCGACGTCGAGCAACCCGACCGGGGTGACCCGCATGTTGGCGCCGCACCCCTTCGAGCCGGCCACGGTCGCCTCCTGCCAGCGCAGCCCACGGCCCAGCTCGCCGCAGGCGCGCAGGCAGGTCATGCCCGGGGCGCGGTTGTTGTCCGGGCTGACCGCCCAGGCCAGGAAGCGCCGCCGCAGCAGCGGCTCGACCACCTCCGGGGTGAGCGCGGGCGCCTCGTGCAGCGCCCAGCCCACGGCGAGCGCCATCTGGGTGTCGTCGGTGACGAGCGCCGGCTCGCCGGACAGCTCACGTGGACCGGTCGGGCCGTACCGGTGCTCGATCTCCGCGACGGTCAGGAACTCGGTCGGCTTGCCGAGCGCGTCACCGAAGGCCAGGCCGAAGAGTGAACCGGAGGCGCGCAGCGGAGAGGTGGGGATCACGGCGGCCATGATGCCCGGCCGCCGCAACCCGCGTCAGGCTCAGTCCCAGCAGAGGCAGAACGGGTGGCCGGCCGGGTCGGCGTAGACCCGGAAACCCTCGCCCTCGCCCGGCAGCCGCCGGGCCCCGAGCGCGAGCGCCGCCTTCTCCGCGCTCTCGATGTCGTCCACCGTCACATCCAGGTGGAACTGCTGAGGGCGCTCCGGATCCGGCCAGACCGGTGGCCGGAGGTTGAGCGCCTGCTGGAAGGCGAGACGCGGCTGGTGACCGGGCGGGCCGCCCAGCACCACCCAGTCGCCCTCCGTCTCACCCTCGTCGAGGGGCACTCCGAGCAGCTCGGAGTAGAACGCCGCCAACGCCCGCGGGTCCGGGCAGTCGATCACCACTGAACGCAGCTGTCCAATCATGACTGTCATCCTGCCCGCCGGGTACGACGGGAAACCTCACACCTCGGCGAGCCGCCGGCCGGCGTCCCGACAGGCCGCGAGTACCGCCCGCGCGTACTCCGGGGTGGCGCCGGCGAGACCGCAGGCCGGGGTGATCACCACCTGCTCGGCGAGCTGCCGGCGGGGAAAGCCGAGGCGGTCCCAGACCTGGCGTACCCGATCGGCGATCTGCGCGGAGGTCGGCGCGCCACCGGCCGACGGCGGTCGGGTCGGCGCGGCCCCGGCCAGCAGTCCGAGGCCGGCGTCGAGCGCCTCGCCGAGGGGGTCGAGCTTGGTGACCAGGTCCAGGTCGAGGGCGACAGCGACGGCGCCGGTGGAGCGGATCAGCTCCAGCGGCACGTCCGGGGCGCAGCAGTGCACGAGCGTCGGTACGCCGACCGCGTCGACGACCTCGCGAAGCAGCGCGGCCGCGTCCACCGACTCGACCGCCCGGTACGCGCCCAGCCCGCTCTCGGTCGGCACCCGCCCGGCCAGCACTGTCGGCAGGGACGGTTCGTCCAACTGGAGCAGCACCGACGCCCGGGGCAGCCGCCGGGTCACCGCCGCGACGTGCGCGCGCAGCCCTTCGGCGAGGGAGCCGGTCAGGTCACGGACCGCGCCGGGGTCCCGCAACAGGCGACCACCGATCGGCAACTCCAGCGACGCGGCGAGCGTCAGTGGACCGGCGACCTGCACCTTGATCGGCCCGGCGTACCCCTCGGCCTGCTCGGCGAGCTGGTCCAGGTCGCGTTCCATCAGGTCAGCGGCCCGGCGCAGGTCGCGACCCGGGCGCGGGGCGACCCGCCACCGTCCGGCGTACACCTCGACGGGCAGCTCGACGAGCAGCCCGGCGGACCGGCCGATCAGGTCCGCGCCGGGACCACGGGCCGGCAACTCGGGCAGGTGGGGCAGGTCGGGAAGCTCACCGAGGACCACCCGCTGTGCCTCGCCGATGTCGGTGCCGGGCAGCGAACCAATTCCGGTTGCCGCGCCCGCCGGCCAGGGCCACGCCTGATCTGTCACGGCCGAAGGCTATCCCGCGGACACCCGGACCGTGCGGTCAGCCGGTGATGGTCGCGGAGCCGAGGACCACGTCACCGGCCGGGTCCGCCCGGTACGCGACCACGGCCTGGCCGGCGGCGACACCGCGGACCGGCCGGCGCAGCTCGGCGTGCAGCCGGTCGCCGTCGAGGGCGACGGTCGCCGGCACCACGTCGCCGTGCGCGCGGAGCTGCACCTCGCACTCGACGGGCGCGTCCGGACGTGCGCCGCCGGTCCAGACCGGACGAACGGCGTGGACCTCGGACACCTCCAGCGCCTCGGCGGGGCCGACGGTCACCGTGTTGGTCTTCGGCGTGATGGAGAGCACGTAACGCGGCCGGCCGTCCGGGGCCGGCCGGTCCAGGTGCAGCCCGCGCCGCTGCCCCACCGTGTACGCGTACGCGCCGCTGTGACTGCCGACCACCGCGCCGGTGCTGGCGTCCACCACGTCGCCGGGTGCCTCGCCGAGCCGACCGGCCAGGAAGCCGCGGGTGTCTCCGTCGGCGATGAAGCAGATGTCGTGCGAGTCCGGCTTGTCGGCCACCGCCAGGCCACGCTCGGCGGCCTCGGCGCGGACCTGCGCCTTTGTCGAGTCGCCAAGCGGGAAGATCGACCGGTCGAGCTGCTCGCGGGTGAGCACGGCCAGCACGTACGACTGGTCCTTGGCGATGTCGACACTGCGGCGCAGCAGCCCGTCCGGGCCGAGGCGGGCGTGGTGCCCGGTGACCACCGCGTCGAAGCCCAGGGCCACAGCCCGGTCCAGCACCGCCGCGAACTTGATCTTCTCGTTGCAGCGCAGGCAGGGGTTCGGCGTGCGCCCGGCGGCGTACTCGGCGACGAAGTCGTCCACCACGTCCTCGTGGAAGCGGTCGGCCATGTCCCACACGTAGAACGGGATGCCGATGACGTCGGCGGCCCGCCGTGCGTCCCGGGAGTCTTCGAGCGTGCAGCAGCCGCGCGCGCCGGTGCGGTAGGTCTGTGGATTGCGGGCCAGCGCCAGGTGTACGCCTGTCACGTCGTGCCCGGCCGCCACGGCCCGCGCCGCGGCCACGGCCGAGTCAACCCCGCCCGACATCGCCGCCAGAACCTTCACCAGCACATTCCTTTCCCACCGGGCTTCCCCCGACCCCACCCAACCCTATCCACCCTGCCCAGCCCTTCCCAGCCCGCCAGCGCGCCACCCGTCACCAGGTGACGACAAGTAGGTATCGGGACCGCTTCCGACCTCTAGCGGGGGGTGCGGAGGGCTGCGGCTCTGCGGGCTCGGTCCACCGCTGCGGGGAGGGCCGCGATGAGAGCGTCGACGTCGGCCTGGGTGCTCGTGTGGCCGAGGGAGAAGCGCAGCGAGGAGCGGGCGCGGTCGTCGTCGGCGCCCATTGCCAGCAGCACGTGTGAGGGCTGGGCCACCCCTGCGGAACAGGCGGACCCGGTCGAGCAGGCGATGCCCTGCGCGTCGAGCAACAGCAGCAGGGCGTCGCCCTCGCAGCCCGGGAAGGAGAAGTGCGCGTTGCCGGGCAGCCGGTCGGTCGGGTCACCGTTGTAGATCACCTCGGGCACCGCCCGACGAACCCGCTCGATCAGGTCGTCGCGGAGCGCGGCCACCCGGGCCGCGTACTCCTGCTGGCCCTTCACCACCGTCTCGACGGCGACCGCGAAGGCGACGATGCCGGCCGTGTCCAGGGTGCCGGAACGGATGTCACGTTCCTGGCCGCCGCCGTGCAGCAGCGGTGTGGCCGCCACGTCCCGGGCGAGCAGCAGCGCGCCCACCCCGGTCGGGCCGCCCAACTTGTGCCCGGTGACGGTCAGCGCGGCGACGCCGCTGGCGCCGAAGTCGACGGGCACCTGACCGACCGCCTGGATGGCGTCGGTGTGGAACGGCACACCGTGCTCGGCTGCGACGGCCGCCAGCTCGGCGACCGGCTGGATGGTGCCCACCTCGTTGTTGGCCCACATCGCGGTGACCACTGCCACCCGGCCGGTGTGCGTGGTCAGCTCGGCGCGCAGGTCCTCCGGGTCGAGCCGACCGGCGGCGTCCACCGGCAGCCAACCGACCTCGGCTCCCTCGTGCTCGACGAGCCAGTCGACCGCGTCCAGCACCGCATGGTGCTCGACGGCGCTGGAGACCACGCGACGGCGGTCCGGGGCGGCTCCCCGGCGCGCCCAGAAGATGCCCTTGACCGCGAGGTTGTCGCTCTCCGTGCCACCACCCGTGAAGATCACCTCGGACGGCCGGGCGCCCAGCACCGCGGCCACCTTCTCGCGGGACTCTTCGACCCGGCGGCGGGCACGACGACCCGCCGCGTGCAGGGAGGACGCGTTGCCGACCTCGCGGGCGGTGGCGACGTACGCCTCCAGTGCCTCGTCGAGCATCGGAGTCGTCGCCGCGTGATCCAGGTAAGCCATCACCGTTCAGCCTACGGCCGACACCGCGACGCCCGGATGCCGGAGGGGACCCGGCGCGACGGCCGGGGTGGTATTTCCCACCCCGGCCCTGGCAGCGGCCCCGGTCAGGCGGGTACCGCGGTGACGACGATGTTGTCGCGGTACTTGCGCGCCCTGGCGTCGAACGGCCCGCCACAGGTGATCAGAGTCAGCCGTGGTCTGCCGTCCCGGGCGAAGTACCGGTCCAGCGGGATCCTGGTCTTCGCGTACTCCTCCCGGGCGACGACCCGGTACCGCCGTGCCGTGCCGTCGCTGCCGGTCGCGGTCAGGGTGTCGCCCTGGTCGAGTTCCCGGAGCCGGAAGAACGCCCCCCTGCCCTGCCTGGCACTGTCCACGTGACCGGCGATGACCACCGAACCACCGGTTGCCTCCAGGCCGGGCCCGTAGCGGTACCAGCCGATCTGGTCGACGCTCGGCGGCACCTCGAACTCGTTGGTCCGCTCGTTGATGCCGACCGCGTTGACGGTGGCGGTGACGTCGATTGCCGGGATCACCAGCCGTACCGGCGGGACGACCGCCGCGTCGCCCGGTAGCTCACCGACGGTGACCGGAACCGACGGAGCGCCGGCGGTCGTCGCCGGGGTGCCGGCCAGCGTGCTCGCCTCCTCGGCACCCACGTTCCCCGCCGGCCGGGAGCCGCACGCCACCACGGCGGCGACGGTGAGCGCGGCAACGCCGGCGGCCAGGGCCGCCAGCGCGCCGCGGTTGCGCACCGTCACGTGCGACCGGTCCGCGCGGTCGCCATCCGCACACCGCCGACCAGCAGCAGGAGTACGCCGGCACCGGTGAGCGCGTACCACCAGGTGCCCACGCCCGTGCCGGCCTGACCGCCGTCACCGCTGGGCACGCCGCCCGGGGCGGAGTGCAGGCCGGTGATGGTCTGCGCCACCACACCGAGGGTCTTGCCCTCGGCGGAGCCGATCGCGTAGACGATCGTCGCGGTGCCCTCCTTGAGGTTGAGGTCCGCCGGGCCGATGGCCACGGTGTCGGTGCCGGCCAGCACCACGTCCGCCTTCACGTTGCCCGCGTCGACGTCGCCCTTGGCCTCGTTCGGGTTGGTGAGGCCCTGGAAGACCGGGGTGCCGCCGGCGCGGACGTCCACCGCCGGTGCGGCGGCGGTGTGCCGGACGATCAGCCGGGCCTTGCCGGCGTCGACCTTCGAGACGTCGTTCACGAACGGGGTGATCTTCGGCTGGCCGGCGGCGTCGAGGTGTGCCGCGATGCTGATGTTCGCGCCGCCCGGCACTGCCGCGTTGTCGACAGTGAGGATCGCGCTGCCGATCGGCTCGCCCGGCTTGGTGAGCGCGATGTCGTAGTCGCCCTCCTCCAGGTTCAGCGGGCTGGCCACGTCACCCGGCTTGAAGTTCTCCAGCGTCTTCGTGCCGTTGACGTAGACGTCGACCGGGGTGTCCGGGATGCCGTGTACGACGGAGACCTTCGACGTGGCGGCGTACGCGGGGGTGGCGGTGAGCGCGCCGACTCCGGCGAAGGCCAGCGCGGCGACCGCGCCGCCCGCCGCGACCCGACGCAGGTACGAGAACTGCATGTCTGCCTCCTGGTGATTGGTGCTGATTCGTCAGGCCTGGCTTGCAGAACGGGTTACGCCGTCGTCCCGGCGGGCGGATGCGGACCGGAGGCACTTTTCTTTTTCGGCCCGGCCTGCATCCGAACCGGGGTCGCGAGGCGAAGAGCTGCTGAGATGACATCGATCGGGAGAGTGGGGCGGAGACTGTGGCAGCTACAGTCGGGCATGCCCCATCGAAGGCGAGCCGCCCGATGACGGCCCCGCACGAGGAACCGGACCCCCCGGTGGACGACCTCGACCTCCGCTTCCGCGCGGGCGACGACGTGGCGCTGCGCGAGGCGTACGACAGGTACGGTCGGGCCGTGTTCCACCTGGCCACCTCGATGCTTGCCAACCGCGCCGACGCCGAGGACGTCACCCAGGCGACGTTCGTCGCCGCCTGGCTGGGTCGGGACACCTTCGACCCGGCCAAGGGATCGCTGATCGGCTGGCTGCTCGGCATCGGCCGGCGCAAGGTGATCGACCGGATGCGCGCCTCGGCCCGGGAGACCCGGGTGGTGGAGACGGTCCGGCAACTGCCGGAGCCGAAACCCGCCGGCCCGGACCCGGACCGCGTGGTGGACCGGTTGGTGATCGCCGACGAGCTGGCTCGTCTCCCGGACGACCAGCGACGGATGCTTGAGTTGGCCTTCTACGACGACCTGACACACCAGCAGATAGCCACGGTGACCGGAGTGCCGTTGGGCACCGTGAAGAGCCACATCCGGCGCGGCATGGCGAGCTTGAAACGCAGATGGGAGGTGGACGGTGCAGCACCTGGGCCACGAGCGGCTGGTTTTTCTGGCGCTCGGTGAGAGCGGGGCGGACAACGGGGAGAGCACCCACCTCGACACCTGCGCGCTCTGCCGTGCAGAGGTGACGACCCTGCAGCAGGTGGCTGGCCTCGGCACCGAGACGCAGGGTCTGGCCGACCTGCCGGACCCGCCGGAGCACGTCTGGCAGGGCATCGTCGCGCAGGTCGGGGCGGTGGGGGCCGAGCCGTCACGGGCCGAGACACGTCCGCAGCGGGTCCCTGGGCAGGCCGGCGGCACCCTGGCCGAGCAGACCAACGACACGACGATCGGGCAGGCCACCGCCGTGACGGCCGCGGAGCCCGCTGGCACGACGGGTGAGCCGCCGGTGATCCGGCTGGATTCGGCGCGCCGGTCCCGCCGGGGGGCTGGCTGGTCGCGCTGGGCGGCCACCGCCGTGACCGCGGCTGCCGCCGCGGCGGTCGGCGTGGTGGGCACCTTCTCCGTGCTGCGGCCGGACGATCCGGCGCCCACTCCGACGCCTGTGGTGGTGGCGAGCGCGCCGCTGGCGGCGTACGGGTCGACGCCTCCGGCGGCCAGTGGCGACGCCCGGGTTCTGCGGGACGGCCAACTACATCTGCATGTGGCGAATCTCCCGCGCGTCCCGGGGTACTACGAGGTTTGGCTCATCAATCCGACGACGATGGAGATGTTCTCGGTGGGCACCCTGGGCGGCGGTTCGGACGCGCTGCTGCCCCTGCCCCCGAACGTCGACCTGACCAGCTATTCGGTTGTCGACGTCTCCGCCGAGCAGTACGACAACAACACCCGCCACTCCGGCGACAGCCTGCTGAGGGGCACCCTGACGGGCTGATCGGCGGGCCGGTTCAGCTCCCCGGCCCGCCGATCAGCTCCCCACCAGAAGAAGTGGCCGCCCCCGCGACGGGGGCGGCCACTCCTCTTGGCAGAGGGTCACTTGCGCTTGCGGATCTCCTCGGCGGCCTGCGGGACGATCTTGAACAGGTCACCCACCACACCGAAGTCGGCCAGCTCGAAGATCGGCGCCTCGCCGTCCTTGTTGACCGCGACGATGGTCTTCGAGGTCTGCATGCCGGCCCGGTGCTGGATGGCACCGGAGATGCCGAGCGCGACGTAGAGCTGCGGGGAGACCGTCTTGCCGGTCTGGCCCACCTGGAACTGGTGCGGGTAGAAGCCGGAGTCGACGGCCGCCCGGGACGCGCCGACGGCGCCGCCGAGCAGGTCGGCCAACTCCTCGACCAGCTTGAAGTTGTCGGCGTTGCCGACGCCGCGACCGCCGGAGACGACCACGCCGGCCTCGGTCAGCTCGGGGCGGGAGCCCTTCTGCTCGGCGACCCGCTCGACGACCATGGCGAGCTTGTCGGTGTCGGTGACCGACACGGTGAGCTGCTCGATCGTCGGGGTGGCCGCCGCCGGGGCGGGGGTGACGGAGTTGGGCCGGACGGTGACGAGCGGCAGGCCCCTGGTGACCTTGGACTTGACGATCGTGGAACCGGCGAAGGCGATCTGGGTCGCGGTGCCGTCGGCGTCGAGGCCGACCACGTCGGTCAGGATGCCGTTGTCCAGTTTGACGGCGAGCCGGGCGGCGATCTCCTTGCCCTCCTGGGCCGAGGCCAGCAGCACGGCGGCCGGCTGTACCCGCTGGACCAGTTCGGCGAGCACGGTGGCCTTGGGGGCCACCAGGTAGCCGTCGATCTCGTCACCCTCGGCGGCGTAGATCTTCTCCGCGCCGTACTCCCCCAGCTTGCCGCTCAGCGCCTCGGCGGCGCCAGCGCCGCCGAGCACCACCGCGCTCGGGCTGCCCAGCTCACGCGCGAGGGTGAGCATTTCCAGGGTGACCTTCTTGACGCCGAATTCCTTGGTGGCTTCGACGACGACGAGAACCTCAGACATGTCAGAACCCCCCTCTCACACGAACTTCTCGGTGGCGAGGAACTCGACAAGCTTGACGCCGCCCTCGCCCTCATCAGTGATCTTGGCGCCGCCGGAGCGCGGGGGGCGCTTGGTGTGCTCGACGACGGCGCTGGTGGCGCCGTCGAAGCCCACCTCGGCGGGCGTGACGCCCAGGTCGGCCAGGGAGAACGTCTGCACCGGCTTCTTCTTCGCGGCCATGATGCCCTTGAAGGAGGGGTAGCGCGGCTCGTTGATGGTGTCCCAGACGGAGACCACGGCCGGGGTGGCGGCGGTGACCACCTCGTACCCCTCCTCGGTCTGCCGCTCGACGGTGAGCGTGCTGCCGTCGACGGTGAGCTTGCGGGCGCCGGTGAGCGCCGCGACGCCCAGCCGCTCGGCGATCATGTGCGGCATGACCTGGACCCGGCCGTCGGTGGACTCGGCACCGCAGATGACCAGGTCAGCGCCGAGCTGACCGAGCGCGGCGGCGAGCACCTTGGAGGTGGCGACGGCACAGGATCCGTGCAGGGCGTCGTCCAGCACGTGCACGGCCTTGTCCGGGCCCATGGAGAGCGCCTTGCGGATCGACTCGCTCGCCCGGTCCGGACCCATGGTCAGGATGGTGACCTCGCCGCCGTGCGCCTCCTTGATCTTCAGCGCCTCCTCGATGGCGTACTCGTCCATCTCGTTGATCACGTTGTTCGCCGAACCGCGGTCGACGGTGTTGTCGTCATTGCGCAGGTTGCGGTCCGCGCCCGAATCAGGCACCTGCTTGACGAGTACGACGATATTCATCGCGCTTCGACGACCCTCCTGTGTGGTGATGCGATTCGCTCGCCCGGTCTGGGGCGCAGCGTCGCGCGTCGGTCGACGCCAGGTCAACCGCGGGCTCTTGTGCAGTTGCCCACGGCGCAATGTTACCTGCCGGTAGCTTGCGCTCCCCGGGGCACTCAGAGTGACACAGCTCACCGGCGGCCGGCCGGTCAGGCCGGCTCGGCCAACGCACTCCGAATCTGGTCGATGGCCGCCGCCTCGGCGGGTGCCACCCCGGCGTGCGCCCGGGCCACCCGGTCCGCCGCCGCCAGCACCAGCGAGCGGTACGCGTCCACGTCCTGCGGCGACTTGTCACGCAGGATCCGCACCGCGTGCCGCAGCGCCGGCAGCACCACCGACTCGATCTCCAACTGCGAGTCCCGGGGAAGCCGCGGCAGCGGACCGGTGGTGAGGGCCTCCTTGACCATCCCGCTGGCGTCGGCGAGCGCGCTGGACGCGGCGACGCTCTCCCGGATCACCCCCAGCACCCCCGGGTCGGCGTTGGAGACCAGGAAGACGGCACCGAAGGCACCGGTCTTGAGCGTCAACCGCTCCTCGTCCGTCAACCGCTGCCCCATGATCACGGAGTGTAGACGTACGGGGTGGTGGTGGTGACCGGGACGAGGCCGAGCCGCTGGAGGATCGGCCGGCTGTCCTCGGAGCAGTCGACCTGCATGAGCGTCCGACCCCGCTGCTCGGCCAGCCGTGCCCGGTAGTTGACAAGCGCCCGGTAGATGCCCCTCTGCCGCCACTGCGGCAGGGTCGAGCCGCCCCACATGGTGGCGAAGCCGGTGTTCGCCGGGAACCGCACCCAGCCGGCGCTCACCACCGTGTCGTCCGCCTCGGCCACCACGACGGTGATCGAGTTCGGGTCGGCGTCGATTTCCTTGGCGAGACCCGTGACGAGGTGCGAGCGGTCCGCCTGCCAGACCTCCTCCTCCATGGCGGCGATCCGCTCCAGGTCGGCGTGAGAGGTCACCTCACGCAGGCGTACCCCCTCGGGGGTGACCGGCAGCGCGGCGGCCAACGGGGCGACCGGCCCGACCACGACGGTCTCCCGGTCCTCCGGCACGAAGCCGGCGGCGCGCAACCGGTCGGCCAGGTCCGCCGGCTCGTCGTGCTCGTTGAGCTTCCACTCGACCGACTGGCCGCGCTCGCGGAACAGCCGCACCTGCCGGGCGATCAAGTCGTCAAGCGCCTCCCCGGCCAGTCCACCGAGGTCGCGGTAGGTGAGAAAGCCGCCGGCGTCGAGCCCGATGATGCGGACCAACGGGCCGTCGCGCTCCACCGTCACGCCGGCCGGGACCGGGTCGGGGATCTCCGGGCGGAGCTGGTTGTCGTAGGCGGCACGCAGGGTCATCACGTCGAGATCAGTCACCGAGTCAGGCTAAGCGGAATGGGAAGCGGATATTCTCCCAGCGTGTGGGCGGCGATCAGGCGGTGGTTCGACCCGGCGGAGCTGGGTTCGGTAGGTGAACCGCCGGACTACCGCTTCTCGCTGGCCAACGAACGGACCTTCCTCGCCTGGCTGCGCACCGGGTTGGCGCTGGTCGGCGGCGGGTTGGCCGCCGCGCAGTTCCTGCCATCCCTGCCGATGAGCCACCTGCGGGAGGTGATCGCGGTGGCGCTGCTGCTGCTCGGCGGGGCGGTCGCGATCCGCGCCGTGGACCACTGGGCACGTACCGAACGGGCCATCCGGCTCGGTCAGGAGCTGCCCGCGTCCCGGTTTCCCGCCATCCTGGCCCTGGCCGTCGGTGCCGGCGCGGTGCTGCTGGTCATCGCCGTCCTGGTCCGGGCGATCGGCGGGCGGTGAGCACCGGACGCGACACCGGGCTGCAACCGGAGCGCACCCGTCTGGCCTGGCGGCGCACCCTGCTCACGGTGACGGTGGTGACCGCGCTCGCCGTCCGGTTGGCCGCGGCCGACGGTCTGACCGGAGCGCTGATCGCCGGCGTTGCCGTGCTGTTCTGGGGTGCCCTGCTGGTGCTCTGCTGGCCCCGCGGCACCGGCACCGGAGTGGCCCGCACCGGCGGTCGGACCCTGCCGCTGGTCGCGGTGGGCACCGTGGGGCTCGCGTTACTGGGAGTGCTGCTGGTGCTTCGCGGACTGTGGTGACGAGACCGGGTGCGCCATGATGGGTGGATGGTCCGGCTGTACGCTCTCCTCTTCCTGGCGCAGATTGTCCTCGCCGTCTGCGCGCTGATCAGTTGCCTCTCCGCCGAGGAGGGCCAGATCCACGCCCTGCCCCGGATCGCCTGGGTGCTGATCATCTTGTTCTTCCCGCTGGTCGGCTCGATCGCCTGGTTCGTCGCCGGCCGGGAGCCCAGCTCCGGCGCCTCTAGGAGCTGGCCCGGCGGCCCCGGTTCACCCGAGCGGCAGCGCCCCCGGCCGGTCGCCCCCGACGACGACCCGGAGTTCCTCCGCTCCGTGCAGGACCGCGCCAAGCAGCAGGACCAGGAACTCTTCCGCCGCTGGGAGGAGGACCTGCGCCGGCGCGAGGACGACCTGCGCCGGCGCGACGGTGAGCCGCCCCGCGAGGGTGACCGGCCGGAGGTGTGAGCACCAGCCCGGCCGCGCCGCTGCCGGCGTCCGACCCGGCGGGCGGCACAATCGGCGGAGTACAGATCAGTCTGCTCGGCCCGTTGCAGGTCCGGGTCGATCCATCGACCACGATCGAGATCCAGGGGGCGCGGCTGCGCCGGCTGTTGATCCTGCTGGCCCTCGCGCCCGGCCGGGTGGTCAGCGTCGCGCACCTGGTCGACGCCCTCTGGGAGGACGAGCCACCGGCCGCCGCGGGCAACGCGCTCCAGGCGCTGATCTCCCGGCTCCGCCGGGCCGTGCCCGGGCTTCCGGTAGACGCGCGTCCCGGCGGCTACCAGCTCACCCTCGGCCCGGAGGCCGTCGACCTGCACCGGTTCGAAGCCGCTGTGCTCGCCGGCCGGGCACTGCTGCCCGCCGACCCGGGAGCTGCCCGCAAACTGCTCGAGGAGGCGCTCGCGCTGTGGCGCGGGTCAGCGCTGGCCGACGTGGCCGGCGCCCCGTTCACCCGCGCCCCGCTGGCCCGGCTGGAGGAGCTGCGGCTCACCGCCATCGAGGAGCTGATCGAGGCCCGTTCGGCGGTGGAGGAACCCGCTCACCTGGTGCCCTGGCTGCGGGAGCTGGTCACCGCGTACCCGCTGCGGGAGCGACTGGCCGGCCAGCTGATCCGCACCCTGCACCGGGCCGGCCGCCCGTCCGAGGCGCTCGCCGCGTACGAGCGGCTCCGCACCGAACTGGCCGACACGCTCGGCGCCGATCCCGGGCCGGAGCTGACCGCCCTGCACCTCGCGGTGCTGCGCGGTCAGCGGGTCGACCCCGCCCCGCCCGACGCCGACAGCGCGCCGGGCAGCGCGCCCGCACCGTCGGCGGCGGCCCGCGCCCGGGGCGCCCTGCCGACCGCCTTGACCAGCTTCGTCGGCCGGGAAGCGGCCGTCGACCGGGTCGGCGCCCTGCTCGACCGGGCTCGGCTGGTCACCCTCACCGGGCCCGGGGGCGCCGGCAAGACCCGACTCGCGATCGAGTCCGCCCGCGAGGTGGCGGCGCGGTTCCCGGACGGGGTCTGTCTCGTCGAGCTGGCCCCGGTGACCGACCCGGCCGAGGTGCCGCAGGCGCTGCTGGGCCCGCTCGGCCTCCGGGAGCAGGCGTTCTTCGCCGGCAGCCAATCCCGGATCCCACCCGGGGAGGCCACCGAGCCGACCGTCCGGGCCATCGACGCGTTGGCCAGCCGGCGGGCGCTGCTGGTCCTGGACAACTGCGAGCACCTGCTGGACGCCGCCGCCGAGCTGGCCGACCGGCTGCTCGCCGCCTGCCCGGACGTGCGGGTGCTGGTCACCAGCCGGGAGCCGCTGGGCATCACCGGCGAGGCGCTGCACCCCGTCGAGTCACTGGAGCAGCCGCCCGTGGGTGCGGACCCGGTGACCGCGCTGACGTACCCGTCGGTGCGGCTCTTCGCCGACCGGGCCGCCGCGGTGCGACAGGACTTCCAGGTGGACGAGCGCACGGTCGGGCCGGTGGTGGGCATCTGCCGGTCGCTGGACGGCATGCCGCTCGCCATCGAGCTGGCCGCCGCCCGGTTGCGCGCCATGACGGCCGAGCAGGTCGCGACCCGGCTGGACGACCGGTTCCGGCTGCTCACCGGCGGCAGCCGGACGGCGTTGCCCCGCCACCAGACGCTGCGCGCGGTGGTGGACTGGAGCTGGGACCTGCTCGACGATGCCGACCGGGCGTTGTGGCGGCGACTCGCCGTCTTCACCGGCGGCGCGACGGCGGCCGCCGTGGAGCGCGTCTGCGGTGGCGGCGAACTGGCCGCGCCCGAGGTGCTCGACCGGCTGTTCGCCCTGGTGGAGAAGTCGCTGGTGATCGCCAGCGATGCCGGCGAACCGCGCTACCAGATGTTGGAGACGATCCGGGAGTACGGGCTCGACCGGCTGGGCGAGGCCGGTGAGGAGCAGCGGGTCCGGCGGGCACACGCCGACGAGTTCCTCCAGCTGGCCGAACGGGCCGACCGGGAGCTGCGCGGTCGGGACCAGTTGCGCTGGGTCCGGTGCCTGCGCGCGGAGCACGACAATCTGCATGGTGCGCTGCGCTGGGCGATCGGGGCCGACGAGGTCACCAGGGCGGTCCGGTTGACCGGCGCGCTCGGGTGGTACTGGTGGTCGCGCGGCAACCGACTGGAGGGCGCGGACCTCGCCCGGGAGGTGCTCGCCCTGGCCGAACGGTCCGTCGGGCGGCCGGGCGGGAACGACGGCGCACCGACCGCGACCGCGCTGGCGACCGCGTACCTGGCCGGGGCGTTGAACACCCTCAGTGCCCACGCCGACTTCGAGACGGCCCAGGTCTGGATGGGCCGGGTGGTGACGCTTGCCGACGGCGGCGCCGACTCGCCCCTGCTGCGGATGGCCGGAGCGATGACCCTGATGTTCGACCCGGCGACGCAGGTGCAGGGGCTGGCCGCGCTGCGGAGGCTCTTTACCGACGAGGACCCGTGGGTGGCCGGGGCGGCCCGCATGATGCACGGCCATACCCAGCTCAACCTGGGCGCGCCGGCCGAGAGCGCGGCCGACGACTTCCGTGCCGCGTTGGAGCTGTTCAGCGGCGTCGGGGACCGGTGGGGCCTCTCCACCACGCGCTTCTCCCTCGCCGAGCTGGCCGGTCGGACCGGCGATCGGGACGTCGCCATCGACCAGCTCCGCGCCGCCCTGCGCGACGTCGAGGAGCTGGGCGCCGCCGAGGACGTGCCGCAGATGCGGTCCCGCCTGGCTCAGCTGTACTGGCAGGTGGGCGAGCACGAGCTGGCCCGCACGCTGCTCACCGAGGCGCAGGCGGAGGCCGAACGGCTGGGCGCCGACGAACCGCGGGCCGGCATCGCCCACGTCTGGGCGGAGCTGCTGCGCGACTGCGGCGACTGGGAGCAGGCCGCCCGCTGGGCGGATCGGGCGGCGGAGCTGGTCCGGCGGCGGAGCATCGCGCCGCAGTGGAGTGCCATGCTGGCCACCTCGCTCGGGCACGTCGCTGCCGCTCAGGGGGAGCTGGCGGTCGCCCGTACCCACCTGGACCAGGCCCTGGAGCTGGCGCTCGCCTCCGGCGACGCGCCGGTGGTCGCGATCACGCTTGTCGGTTACGCGGACCTCGCCCTGCGCAGCGGCCGGCCGGCCGTGGCGGCCACGGTGCTCGGCGCGGCCGACGGGGTACGCGGCGGTGACGACCGGGGCGCGCTGGACGCGATCCGGGTGGCGCTGGCCGCCCGCGCGGCGCTCGGCGAGTCGGAGTTCACCGAGGCGTACGCGGGCGGCCGGCACATCCGGTCGGACGGGGTGCCGGAGTTGCTGCGGGTCACACTCGACGCCTGAGCGCGCGCACCGCCAACGGCGCGAAGATCACCGCGATGCCGGAGCCCCAGAGCAGCGTCTGGAGGACCGGGCCGGCCACCGGGCCACCGACCAGGAGCCCGCGCAGCGCGTCGGCCACCACGGTCACCGGGTTGACCTCCACCCAGCTCTGCAACCAGCCCGGCATCCGGTCGGTGGGTACGAAGATGTTGCTGGTGAACGTCAGCGGGAAGATCACCGTGAAGCCGAAGATCTGCACCTTGTCCGGTTCGCTGACGAGCACGCCGACCAGCACCGAGATCCACGACGCGGCCAGCGTGAAGGCCAGCAGCACCGCGAACGCCCCGACCACCCCGAGCAGCCCGTTGCCGACCCGGAAACCCAGGATCGACCCGACACCCAGCAGCAGCGCGATCGACCAGGCCTGCTTGACGGTGTCGGCGAGGATCCGGCCGGCCAACGGCGCCCACCGGGCGATGGGCAGCGCCCGGAGCCGGTCGAACACGCCCTTGGTGAGGTCGTTGTTCAACCCGAACCCGGTCGTCATCGTGGCGAACAGCGCGTTCTGCACCATGATGCCGGGCAGCATGAAGGTGAGGTACTCAGTTGACGATCCGGCGATGGCGGTGCCGAACACATAGGTGAACAACAGCACGAACATGACCGGCTGGATGCTCAGGTCGAGCAGTTCCATCGGGTTGTGCTTGATCTGCACCAGGCTGCGCCAGGCCAGGGTGACGGTGTGTCGGAGCCCTGCCGCCGGGCTGACCCGGCGGGTCGGGGCCAGCGAGGCGGGGACGGTGGCGGCGGTCATGCCGGGGTCCTTTCCAGGTCGGTGTCGGCCGGCGAGTCCTCGGCCCGGTGACCGGTGAGTGAGAGGAAGACCTCGTCCAGGCTGGCGCCGCGCAGTGCCAGCTCGGCGACCGCGATCTCGGCGGCGTCGAGGCGACTGACCACTGCGGGCAGGACGCCCGGATCGTTCACGGCGACGGTGACGGCGCTCTGGGCCACCTCGGGGACCGCACCGGACACCTCCCCGACGATGGCGGTGACGATGCCCAGGTCGGAGCTGTCGGCCGGCCGGACGGTGAGGGTCTGACCACCGGTCTTGGACTTCAGCTCCTCCGGCGTGCCCTGGGCGATGACCCGGCCGTGGTCGACGACGGCGATCTCACCGGCGAGTTGGTCGGCCTCCTCCAGATACTGGGTGGTGAGCAGCACCGTCACCCCGTCGGAGACCAGGGTGCGGACGATGTCCCACAGGTCGTTGCGGCTGCGCGGGTCCAGGCCGGTGGTCGGTTCGTCCAGGAAGAGCACCTGCGGCCGGCCGACCAGGCTCGCGGCGAGGTCCAGCCGGCGACGCATGCCACCGGAGAAGGTCTTGGCGGCCCGGTCGGCGGCGTCGCTGAGGTCGAAGTCGGCGAGGAGTTGGCGGGCGCGCTGCCGGGCGTCGGCCCTGCTCAGCCCGAGCAGCCGACCGATCAGCAGCAGGTTCTCCGCGCCGGTCAGGCTCTCGTCGACCGAGGCGTACTGGCCGGTCAGCCCGATCAACTGGCGCACCTGGTGCGCGTCGCGCACCACGTCGAAGCCACCCACCGTGGCGTGCCCCTCGTCGGCCCGCAGCAGCGTGGCGAGCACCCGCACCGCTGTGGTCTTGCCGGCGCCGTTGGGCCCGAGCAGACCGAAGACGGTTCCGGTCGGAACCTCCAGATCAACTCCGGCGAGGGCGGTGGTGGCGCCGAAACGCCGCACCAGACCCTCGGCGCGGATCGCGTGGTCCATCGGATCTCCTGTCGTCGTCAGTGGTGGCACCACTGTGGGCGACAGGGCTGACATCCCGCCGTTCCCGCGCTGACGTTACGACGACAGGAGCTGACTTTCCGCTGATTTAGCTGCGGGAAGACGCCGCGCCGCCGCCCGCGGACGGGCGACGGCGGCGGCGGGTGCGACTCAGGCCAGGTTCGACGACCGGGGGTACGCGTCGGTCGGGTCGGTGAGAACGTTGACCAGGTACGGCACTCCGGCGTCGAACGCCCGTTGCAGTGCCGGACCCAGGTCGGCGGCCTTGGCGACCGTCTCCCCCGCCCCACCGAGCGCGCTGACCACCGTGTCGTAGCGCAGTTCCGGTTGGAGGTCGGCGGCCACGTCGTAGCCGTACATGGCCCGCATCGGGTGCTTCTCCAGCCCCCAGATGCCGTTGTTGCCGACGACGATCACCACCGGCAGCTTCTGTCGGACCAGCGACTCGACGTCCATCAGTGAGAAGCCGGCGGCACCGTCACCCATCAGCACGCAGATCTGCCGGTCCGGGTGACTGACCCGGGCGCCCATCGCGTAGCCCATGCCGGTGCCCAGGCAGCCGTACGGGCCCGGGTCCAGCCAGGTGCCGGGCTGGGCCGGCTCCAGGTAGCGACCGGCGTACGACACGAAGTCGCCGCCGTCGCCGATGGTGATCGCGTCCGGGGCCAGCACCCGACGCAGCTCGCCGTAGATGCGGGCGGGGCGGATCGGGTCGGTCTCGGCGGCCATCTCGGCGGCGTCCCGGGCCTTCGCCGCGTCCTCGGCCACGCGCAGGTCGGCGATCCAGTCGCTGTGGTCGGCCCGGTCACCGGAGTGGTCGGCAAGCGCCGAGAGGATCAGGCGCAGGTCGCCGGCGGGGGCGGCGGCCGGCTGCACGTGCGTCGCCCGCTGGCTCGGCGCGTCGACGATGTGCACCACCTTGGCGTCGCCGAAGTCACCGAAGCTGAGCCGGAAGTCAAGTGGGGTGCCGACCACCACGACCACGTCGGCGCCGGAGAGCGCGGCCCGGCGGGCCTTGGCGAACGCGAGCGGGTGCGTCGGCGGGAGGGAGCCGCGGCCCATGCCGTTCGTGAAGACCGGCACCTGCAACGCCTCGGCCGCCTCGCGCAGTGCGGCGACCGCGTTGCCCGCGTACACGTCGGAACCGGCGATGATGACCGGTCGCTGCGCCCCGGCGATGAGCAGGGCGGCGCGGCCGACCTCCTCCGGGTCCGGCACGACCGGGTCGACGCCCGACACGGCGGGCAGGTCGACCTCGGCGACCGAGAAGACCGTCTCCAGCGGGAAGTCGAGGAAGGCCGGGCCACGGTGCGGGGTGAGCGCGGCGGTGAGTGCGGCACCCACGGCGCGTGGGATGTCGTCGGTGCTGAACACCGTCTCGGCGTGCTTGGTGACCGGGGTGACCAACGGCAGGTGGTCCATCTCCTGGAGGCTGCCGGAGCCCCAGCGGAACGCGGGCGCGCGCCCGCCGAGCACCAGCACCGGGGAGGCGTTGAAGAACGCGCTGGTCATACCGGAGATGCCGTTTGTGACACCGGGCCCGGCGGTGAGCACGGCGAGGCCGGGGCGGCGCTGGAGCTTGGCCACCGCCTCCGCGGCGAAGACAGCGGACTGCTCGTGCCGGACGTCGTAGATCGGGAAGTCGGTCTTGTACGCGGCATCGTAGAGCGGGAAGACGTGCCCGCCGGAGAGTGTGAACATCTCCCGTACGCCGTGCGCGCGTAGGGCCGCGAGCGCCAACTCGCCGCCGTGGCCCTCGATCCGCTCCGTCATGTCGCTCCCATCGTCCGTGGCCGGGATCACAGGTTACCGGCCAGTCACTTGGCCGTCCGACAGTGGTCCCGGCCGGGGACGCCACCGAGGTCAGGGGCAGCCGGAGGGTGGACCGACGGGTCAGCGGCCGCTGAAGTCCGGCTTGCGCTTCTCGACGAAGGCCGTCATGCCCTCACGCCGGTCGTCGGTGGCGAACAGCGCCGCGAAGAGCTGGGTTTCCCAGGCCAGGCCCGAGTTCAGGTCCATGTCCAGGCCGCCGTCGACCGCCAGCTTCGCCGCCCGCAGCGCCTGCGCCGGCCCGGTCAGGTACGGGGTGATCATCTCCACGGCCGTGTCGTACACCTCGGCGGCCGGGGCGACCCGGTCGGCCAGGCCGATCCGCAGCGCCTCCTGCGCGTCCACCATCCGCCCCGACATGATCAGGTCCTTGGCTCGGGCCGGGCCGATCAGGCGGGCCAACCGCTGGGTGCCGCCCGCACCGGGGATGATGCCCAGTCTGATCTCCGGCTGACCGAGCTTGGCGTCCTCGGCGACCACCCGCCAGTCGCAGGCCAACGCCAGTTCGCAGCCGCCGCCGAGGGCGTACCCGGTGATCGCGGCGACCACCGGCTTGGGGATCCGGGCGATCGCGCCGAGGGCGCTGGACAGGTTCGGCGCCCGGTCGACCATGTCCACGTAGGACATCTCGGCCATCTGCTTGATGTCCGCACCGGCGGCGAAGACCTTCTCCCCGCCGTACAGGATGACGGCGCGGACCTCGGGGTCGGCGGTGGCCGCCGCCGCGGCGGCGCGCAACTCCTCCTGCACCTGGGTGTTGAGTGCGTTCATCGGCGGCCGCTCCAGCCGGATCGTGCCGATGCCGCCGTTGGTCTCCAGCCGAACGAACTCGCCCACGCTGCCTCACTTCCTCGTCGAAGTCGCGTGCCAACCTTACGACCCTGCTCGTTGGGGTAAGTAGTGTGGTGTCAGCCCCCCGGGCGGGAGTCCAGCCATGATCACGTATTACGACGACAGGTCGGTGCAGGTCACCTCCACCACCTTCCGAGCCGACGGTCGCAGCTACGCGCTCACCGACATCACCATGATCTGGCACCGCCGCGGCAGCCGTTCGTGGCGCGTCCTGGTGGGGCGCGGCGCGATCGGCGCAGCCCTGGCCGGTCCGCTGGTCGCGGCGGTGCTCGGCGTCGGCGTGGCCGTCTGGCTGCACCGCTCACCCACCGTGACGATCGCGATCGTCGGCGCGTCGGTGCTGGTCGGGCTGGCCGTGGGGCCGGTCGCCGACTTCCTCTTCGAGCACCTGGACCGCTCGTACGCCCGGGGCAGCCGCCAACTGGAGATCTGGGCCCGCTGGCGCGGCCAGCCGGTGCGGTTGCTGCGCACCGGCGACGCGTTGCGCTTCGGTCAGATCTACCGGGCGGTGCAGCGCGCCGTCGAGCACAGCCAACCGGCCCGCCCCGGCACCCGCCGCTAGCCCTCTCCACCACCCAACCCTCGAACCGCCTTCGTCGAACCTGCTGCCAGAGAGGCCGAGTGACGGGGTCCGGACGAGGCGCGAGTTGCCCGCCGGTGGTTAGGCTTAGTGATGACCCTCTATTACCGGGACGACGCGGTGCAGGTGACCTCCGAGTCGATCCGGGCGGGTGGTCAGGTGATCGCCCTGTCCGACGTGACGTTCGTCTGGCACGCGCGAGGGCAGAAGACCCTCGCCGTACGCGGCCGTGTGCTGGGTCGCGGCGTCCTGGTCCTGCTGCTGTCGCTGCCGCCGCTTGTCGCGGTGGTCTGCGTGCTGTCGCTGGCCTGGTCGGCTCAGGACCGGGGCAACTGGCAGTTGGCGCTGATCATCCTCGCCGCCTGTGCGGTGGGGGCGCTGGTGGCGCTGCCGTTCCTGGAGATCCCGCTCGGCTGGCTGGACCGCTCCTACGAGCGCGGCAGCCACGTGCACGAGTTGTGGGTGCAGCACCACGGCCGGGAGGATCTGCTGGTGCGCACCCCGGACGCGCTGCGGTTCGGGCAGATCTACCGGGCCGTGCAGCGTGCCGTCGAACAGCAGGGAGGCCATTGATGCTCGCCGCTGCCACGCCACCGTCGAGCGGTTGTGGTGCCGCCGACGCACACTTGGTCCCATGGCGATTCCCCTCCCCACCCCTACCGCCGTGGTCGGTCTGACCCGATCCGCTCTCGACCAGGCGCTCGGCTCGGCCGCCTCGTTCGCCGCCGTGCCCGCCCGCGCGTTCGCGGTGTTGGACGGGGTGGAGGCGCTGCTGGCCCGGATCAACGGCGTGGTGGACCGGATCGAGACGACTCTGGACCGGACCGACCAGGTGCTGGTCGACGCCGAGGCGGCGGTCCGCGAGGTGGCCGTCATCAGCGCCGCCGCGACCACCGCCATCGACACCGCCACCGAGGTGGCCGCCGCCGCTGCCGTGGTGGTCGCCGACGCCGACCGGGTGTCCCGGTCGGCCAGCTCGGTGGTCGCCGAGGCCGACAAGGTGGCCGGTAAGGCCGCCGCCACCGTGGACACCGCGGCGGAGGCCGCGGCCACCGCCGCCGAGTTGCTGGCGGCGTACGAGCCGGCGTTGCGCCGGGCCGCGCCGATGGCGCGGAAGTTCGTCGAGGAGCTGAGCCACGAGGAGATCAGCGCCGCGATCCACCTGATCGACGAGTTGCCCAAGCTCAGGGAGCACCTGACGGCCGACATCCTGCCGATCCTGGCCACCCTGGACCGGGTCGGGCCCGATCTGCACGACCTGCTCGACGTGACCCGTGACCTCAAGCTCGCCGTGGCCGGCATTCCCGGGTTGGGCATGCTGCGTCGGCGCGGCGAGAAGCTCGCCGACGAGCCGGCCGGCTGAGCCCTCGCCCGCCGCGCCGGCGGATCAGCAGTCGCAGGTGATCGTCGCGATCGGTGCGGTCAGGGCGTCGACCGGGCGTCGGACCAGTCCGGCCTCCGTCACCACCGGCAACCCCTCCCGCACCCAGTACTCGAACCCGCCGAGCATCTCCTTCACCGGGTAGCCGAGCCGAGCGAACTCCAGCGCCGCGCGGGCCGCGCCGTTGCAGCCCGGCCCCCAGCAGTAGGTGACCACCGCCGAGCCGGCGGGGACAAGCTCCGCCGCCCGGGTTGCGATCTCTGCGGTGGGCAGGTGCACCGCGCCCGGCAGGTGCCCCTGCTCCCAGGCCGCCACGCCCCGGGAGTCGACCACCACCAGAGCGGGCGTACGGGCTGACAGGTCGGAGTGCACGTCACTGACGTCGGTCTCGACGCTGAGTCGGGTGCGGTAGTGGGCCACGGCGGTGGCCGGATCGGCCGGCGGAACGGCGAAGGTGAAGGTCATGCACCAATCCTCGCCAGTGCGCCCGGCCGGAGCGAGTGGCGGAGACGACGCCCTGCGCTAGGATCCCGCCATGTTGACGCGGCCCACGGCTACCCGCCCCCGCCTGCTGCCGACGCCCCGACGGCCGACAGCGGCGCACCGGGTGGCCGTGCTCGCGTACCCGGGAATGTCGGTGTTCGAGACCGGCATCGTCACCGAAGTGTTCGGGCTGCCCCGGCCCGAGTTCGACGTCGACTGGTACGACCTGGTGGTCTGCGCCGAACGGCCAGGGCCGGTGCCGGTGGTCGGCGGGGCCAGCCTGCACACCCCGCACGGCCTGGCCGAACTGGCGGCAGCGCGGACGGTGATCGTGCCCGGCGTGCCGGATGTGACAGGCGACCCGTCACCCGAGCTGGTGAGCGCGCTACGCCAGGCGCACCGTGGCGGTGCCCGCATCATGTCGATCTGCTCGGGCGCGTTCGCGCTGGCCGGTGCCGGGCTGCTCGACGGCCGGCGGGCCACCACCCACTGGCGGTACGCGGAGTTGCTGGCACGGCGCTACCCGCGGGTCGAGGTGGACCCGGACGTGCTCTATCTCGACGACGGAGACCTGCTCACCAGTGCCGGCAGCGCCGCCGGGCTGGATCTCTGCGTCCACGTGATCCGGCACGACCACGGCGCGGCGATCGCCAACGCGGTCGCCCGGCGGCTGGTGATCCCGCCGCACCGCGACGGCGGGCAGGCCCAGTTCGTCGAGGCGCCGGTGCCCGCCGACCCGGACGACGACCGGATCGCGGGCAGCATCGACTGGGCGCTCACCCATCTCGCCGAGCCGCTGACCGTGGCCCAACTCGCCGGTCAGGCGCACATGTCGCCCCGCACCTATCTGCGGCACTTCGCCCAGGCCACCGGGACCAGCCCGATCCGCTGGCTGATCGACCAGCGGGTCCGCGTCAGCCTCACCCTGTTGGAGGAGACGGACGCCCCGGTCGAGCAGGTGGCCCGCTCGGTGGGTTTCGACACGCCGGTCACCTACCGACACCACTTTGGTCGGCTGATGCTGACCTCGCCGTCCGCGTACCGCAGGGCCTTCCGGACCGGCGCGGGCCCGCCAGCGTAGCGCGGGCGCGCTCAGGCCGGCGCGTACAGCTCGTCGATCTCGGCGCGGTGCGGTAGCGCCACCGAGGCACCGAGCTTGCGGACGCAGGCCGCGCCGGCCGCCGACGCCCAGCGCACCGCGTCGACCAGGTCGCGCCCCTCGCCCCAGCCCACGGCAAGCGCGGCGGTGAACGCGTCACCGGCGGCGGTGGAGTCGACCACGTCGACCCGTACCGCCGGCACGTGCACGTCGGTGCCGTCACGGTCGACGTACCGGGCGCCCTCGCCGCCGAGAGTGAGCACGGCCCGGGGGGTCAGGCCGAGCAGCGCCCGCGGGTCCTCCCGGCCGCGGCCGGTGAGCGTCTGCGCCTCGCCCTCGTTGACGACCAGGACGTCCACGGCGGCGAGCAGCTCGGGCGGTAGGTCCCGGGCCGGGGCGGCGTTCAGGATGACCCGGGTGCCGGCGGCGCGGGCGGCCACCGCGGCGGCCGTCACGGTCTGCACGGGGATCTCCAGCTGGGCGACCAGGACGTCCGCCCCGCGTACCGTGGCCAGTTCCTCCTCGGTGAGGCCGACAAGCGCGTCGTTGGCGCCGGGAGTGACCATGATGGCGTTCTCACCCTGGGCGTTGACCATGACCAGCGCGACGCCGGAGGTGCCGTAGACCACGCGCAGTTGGCTGGTGTCCACCCCGGCCGCGGTGATGCGGGCCCGCAGGGTGACACCGAAGGCGTCCGAGCCGATCGCGCCGAGGAAGGCGCAGGAGGCCCCGGCCCGGACCGCGGCGACGGCCTGGTTGGCGCCCTTACCGCCGGGCACCATCACGAAGTCGGTGCCGAGCGTGGTCTCGCCCACCCGCGGCAGCGCGGGCGCCATCGCGACCAGGTCCATGTTGGCGCTGCCCACCACGGCAACCCGGGTCTGCGGCACTGTCGTCTCCTGGCACTCAGGCGGCCCGTGCGGTGTAACGCTCACCCGACCGCTCGACCACAAGCGGCAGGCCGAACGTCTTGGAGAGGTTGTCGCCGGTCAACGTCTCGGCGAGCAGGCCCTGGGCGACCACCCCGCCCTCGCGCAGCAGCAGCGCGTGGGTGAAGCCCGGCGGGATCTCCTCCACGTGGTGGGTGACCAGCACCATCGCCGGGGCGTCCGGGTCGTACGCCAGCTCGGCCAGTCGGGCGACCAGGTCTTCCCGACCACCCAGGTCGAGCCCGGCGGCGGGCTCGTCGAGCAGCAACAGCTCCGGGTCGGTCATCAGTGCACGGGCGATCTGCACCCGCTTGCGCTCACCCTCGGAGAGGGTGCCGTAACGACGCTCGGCGAGACCACCGACGCCGAGTTGGCTCAGCAGTGCCCGCGCCCGCGCCTCGTCGGCGGGGTCGTAGTTCTCCCGCCAGCGGCCGACCACCGACCAGGCGGCGGTCACCACCACGTCGCTGACCCGCTCGTCGGCGGGCAGCCGCTCGGCGAGCGCGGCGGTGGTGAGCCCGATCCGGGTACGCAGCTCGTTGACGTCGGTGCGGCCGATCCGCTCGCCGAGCACGTGCGCGACACCTGTGGTGGGGTGCAGCCGGCCCGCGGCGAGGTTGAGCAGGGTGGTCTTGCCGGCGCCGTTGGAACCGAGCACCACCCACCGCTCGTCCAACTCGACGCGCCAGGTCAGGTCTTGCAGGAGGGCGGTGCCGGACCGGCGTACCCCGACGCCGTCCAGGCTGACCACCAGATCCGGGTCCACAGGCGCGGCGCCGGCAGCGCCAAGGATCAGGTCACCAGTCACCGCACCATCCAACCACGCAGCGCCGGGGCGCCCCCCACGGGCGGCGCCTCGGCCATAGGGTGAAGCGCCGTGTCGTTGATCACCAACCCGGAGGACGGCTGATGTTCCGTCAAGATTCGGAGCCGCGCGGATGAGCGCGGTCATCGAGATCGAGGGTCTGCGCAAGACCTTCCGCAGCCTGCGCAACGGCCGGCGGGTGGCGGTGGACGGGTTCGACCTGCTGGTCGAGGCCGGCCAGGTCCATGGGTTCCTGGGCCCCAACGGGTCCGGCAAGACCACCACCCTGCGGGCCCTGCTCGGGCTGGTACGCGCCGACGGTGGGCGGATGAGCGTGCTCGGTGAACCGTCGCCGGAGCTGCTTCCCCGGGTGGCGGGGCAGGTCGGCGCGATCGTCGAGAGCCCGCAGTTCTTCGGCAACTTCACCGGGTACCGCACGCTGCGCCTGTTGGCCCGGGCCGGTGGGGTGCCGGTCTCGCGGGTGGACGAGGCTCTGGATCTGGTGGGTCTGCGCGACCGGGGCGACGAGCGGGTGAAGGGCTACTCGCTGGGCATGAAGCAGCGCCTGGCGGTGGCGTCCGCGCTGCTGAAGGACCCGCGGTTGCTGATCCTGGACGAGCCGGCGAACGGGCTGGACCCGGCGGGTATCCGGGAGATGCGGGACCTGATGCGGTCGCTGGCGGCCAACGGGGTGACCGTCCTGGTGTCCAGTCACATCCTGGGTGAGATCCAGTTGATCTGCGACCACGTCACGATCATTTCGCGGGGGCGTCGGGTGGCGGCCGGCCGCGTGGACGAGGTGTTGGCGGGCCACGACCGGCACGAGTTCCTGGTGCGGGTGGCCGAGCAGGAGCGCGCGGTCGAGCTGCTGCACGCGGCCGAGCTGACGGCGGTCGTCGACGGCGAGGCGCTTGTGGTGAGTGGCGTGAGTGACCCGACGGTGGTCAGTCGGGTGCTCGGCGAGCAGGGGCTGTGGGTGGGCGAGCTGACGCCGCTTCGGCCGGATCTGGAGAGCGTCTTCCTGGAGCTGACGGGTGCGAACGCGCATCCGTCGCTCCCCCGGCAGGTCGACGGCTCGGCGCTGCCGGACGGCGAGCGGGGCGAAGCTGTGATTGATCTCGATCGGGGAGTGGACGCGTGAACCTGGTCCGTGCCGAGTTGGAGCGGCTGTCCAGTCGTCGCTTCGTGCAGCTCATGGTCGTCCTGTTGGCGTTGGCGTTCGCCGTGACGGCGGCGACCACCCTGGCTGGCTCCCACAAGCCGAGCGCGAGTGAGCTGAACTCGGCGCGGCAGCAGGCCACCGAGCAGCGGCAGAGCATGGAGGCCGCGTACCAGGAGTGCCTGGCCCGGCAGAGCGGCTCGTTCCCGGGTGAGGACACCGGACGCTACCTCCCGACCGACTGCTCGGAGATCGACCCGGTGCGGCAGGAGCGGTTGCCGATCGCCGCCGACTTCCTGCCGGGGGTGTTCAGCTTCGCCCAGCAGGCCCGGCCGCTGCTCTACTTCCTCATCGCGTTCCTGGTGCTGTTCGGTTTCCTGGTCGGCGCCTCCTACATCGGCGCCGACCTGAACTCCGGCGGTGTGGTGAACCTGCTGCTCTGGCGACCACGCCGGTTGACGGTGCTCGGGGCCAAGTTGGGCACCCTGCTCGGCACGGTGCTGGTCCTGGCTCTGCTGGCGTCGGTGGCCTACCTCGCCACGTTCTGGGTGATCGGGCAGACCGCCGGGTTGCCCGGCCGGTTGGATGGGGACTTCTGGCGTTCGCTGGGCGCGATCCACGGCCGCGGCCTGGTGCTGGTGTTGCTGGCCGCCGCGCTGGGCTTCTCGATCGCCACGCTGGGCCGGCACACGTCGGCGGCGCTGGGCGCGGCGGCCGCGTACGCGGTGGTGTGGGAGTTGGGGGCCCGACTGGTCCTGGAGATCGTCGACGCTCGCCGGCCGGACCAGCTCATGCTCTCCAGCCACATCGGGGCGTGGCTGACCGGGGAGGCGAAGTTCTGGGATCCGCAGCGGTGTTCCGGCACCGACTACTGCGACGGCTTCTACAGCCTGACCTGGGGTCCGGCGCTGCTGGTGCTGCTCGTGCTGACCGGTGGGCTGACCGCTGCCGCGTTCGCCGTGTTCCGTCGCCGCGACCTGCTCTGAGTCGCGGTTCGCCGGGCCGCCCGCCGGACCGCGGGCGACCCGGCGACCGGCCGCGCCATGGCAAGCGCTTGCAACACGCAGAGCTGCGGTGAAATATTCCTTCACATGACCGGCGCAGCGGGCTCAGCCGACGGTGGAGCCGAAGACCTCGTCGCGCACGGCGTCCAGGGCGGTGCGCAGCGCGCCGTGCAGGATCGGCTCCTCGGTCAGCCCGGTCGGCACCACCCGAGGTCGGACCAGGGTGATCGCCGCGACCTCGTGCTGCACGCGCTCGGCGAGCGCGACGCCGCCGGCCTGGCCCACCTCGCCGGCGAGCACCACCAACGGCGGGTCGAGCACCACGCAGGTGCTGGCCACGCCGAGCGCGAGCCGGCGGGCCAGCTCGTCGAGCATCGGGCCACCGTCGGGGCCGGCCGCGACGGCCGCGCGCACCGCCTCGGCGGCGTCGGTGTCCGGGTAGCCGTGCTCGCGGGCCACCGCGCGGACCGAATCCGCACCGATGAGCTGCTGGAAGGCGGGCTTGGCGCGGCGGGAGACGTCACGCGGGATGGGCGCGCCGGGCACCGGCAGATAGCCGATCTCACCGGCCGCTCCACTGCTGCCGTGGTGCAACCGCCCACCCAACATGATCGCCAGGCCCACCCCGGCGCCCACCCAGACCAGCACGAAATCCGCAAGCCCCTGCGCGGCGCCGGACTGCGCCTCGGCCACCGCGGCCAGGTTGACGTCGTTCTCGAAGACCACCGGGGTGTGCAGGTCGTCCCGCAGGGCGGCGAGCAGGCCGCTGTGCCAGCGTGGCAGGTTGAAGGCGAAGGTGATGTCGCCGGTGCCGGGGTCGACCAGGCCCGGGGTGCCGAGCACGATCCGGCGGACGCTGCTGAGCTGCGCCTGGGCGCTGCTCGCGGCCTGCACCACGGCGTTGTGCACGACGCCCACCGGGTCGTCGGTGTCCCGGGTCGACTGCTCCACCCGGCCGATGACCGCGCCGGTGATGTCGGCGCAGGCGGCCACCACCCGGTCCGGGCCGACGTCCACGCCGACCACGTGCGCGCTGCCGGGGCTGACCGCGTAGAGCTGGGCGTTCGGCCCCCGCCCGCCGGCCTGTTCGCCGACCCGCGTGACGAGACCGCGCTCCTCCAGCCGCTCGACCAGTTGCGAGGCGGTGACCTTCGACAGCCCGGTCAGCTCGCCGATCCGGGCCCGGGTCAGCGGGCCGCGTTCGAGGAGCAGTTCCAGTGCCGCACGGTCGTTGAGCGCCCGCAACAGGCGGGGGGTGCCGGGCAGCCGGGTCGCACTCATGACACGTCCTCTAGTTTTAGTAAACTTTGCTAACTGTAAACCAACCTGCGAACGGGTAGCCGTAGCGTATCGGCCACCCGGAGGCGGGGCGCTCCGCCGATTCGGCAGGGCGGACACCACCACCGGTACGACGTTTCGTACCGCTGGGGCACCGAAGGGGGAGATCACGTGGGGCTGGATCCAGGACTGCGCCGGCTGGCGCTTGGCACGTTGCTCGCCGCGTACCCGGGACCGGTCCCCCCGGACTGGGCTGTCGACCTGCTGGCCGACGGGCTCGCCGGGCACACCCTGTTCGGCACCAACGTGCACGACCCCGCCCAGGTGGCGGCGAGCACCGCGGCGCTGCGCTCCGGTCGACCGGATGCGCTGATCGCCATCGACGAGGAGGGTGGCGACGTGACCCGGCTGGCGCATGCCACCGGCAGCCCGTACCCCGGAAACGCCGCCCTCGGCGCGATCGGCGACGTGGCGCTCACCCGACGGGTCTACCAGTCGATCGGCGCCGAACTGGCCGCGCTCGGCATCACCGTCAACCTCGCCCCGACGGTGGACGTCAACACCGCCGACGAGAACCCGGTGATCGGCACCCGCTCCTTCGGCGCGGATCCGGTGCGCGTGGCCGCCCACTCGGCCGCCGCCGTGACCGGTCTGCAGGCCGCCGGCGTGGCCGCCTGCGCGAAGCACTTCCCCGGGCACGGGGCCACCGTCACCGACTCCCACCACGAACTGCCCACCGTGGACGCGCCACTGAGCCTGCTCCGCCAACGCGACCTGCCGCCGTTCGGGGCGGTCATCGCCGCCGGGGCGCGCGCCGTGATGACCGCGCACATCCGGGTGCCGTCGCTGACCGGCGCCGATCCGGCCACCTTCAGCCGGGCCGTCCTGGTCGACCTGCTCCGCACCGACCTCGGCTTCACCGGCGCCGTCATCACCGACGCGCTGGAGATGAAGGGGGCCGCGGTGGCTGCCGGCGGGGTCGGACCGGCCGCGGTCCGCGCCCTGGCGGCCGGCGCCGACCTGCTCTGCATCGGCGCGCGGGTCGACGCCGAACTGGTCGAGCGGGTGGCCGCCGAGATCGTCGACGCCCTCACCGACGGCCGGCTGGCGACCGCCCGGGTCGAGCAGGCCGCCGGCCGCGCCGCCGAACTCGCCGCCTGGACCCAGGCCGCCGCCGCCGGATCGCCGACGGCCGGGGACACCGAGCTGGGGTACGCGGCAGCGCGTCGCGCCGTCCGGGTGGACGGGGTGCTCACCGGCCTGGACCGACCGCTTGTGGTGCAGTTGCACACCGAGTCGACGATCGCCGAGGGTCGGGTGCCGTGGGGCCTCGGCCCGCACCTCGACGGGGTGCCGGAGATCCGCGTGATCGCCACCGAGACCGACCCGGCGACGCTGCGCGGGTTGGCCGGTGACCGACCCATCGTGCTGGTGGGGCGACACCTGCACCGGCTGCCCGGTGGCCCGGAGCTGGTCGCCGGGCTGGCCGCCCAGCATCCGGTGACGGTGGTGGAGATGGGGTGGCCGGCACAGTGGCGCCCAGCGGGCGTACGCGCCTTCGTCACCACGTACGGCGCGAGTCACGCCAACGGCCGCGCGGCGGCCGAGGCTCTCGGCCTGGCCCGCTGAGCTGCCCACGACGGCCGCCGACAGGTCACGGTGCCGCACGCTACGTCACGAACCAGGCCGACACCCTCGACCAGCCCTACCGCAGGTCAAGTCCACTATTCGACACTCCGAACCGACAGCTCGCACCTTGCCCCACGCCTGTTCGATACGTAGCGTGATCGCCACGTACCGACCCGACACCTGTCGGTACGTCCGGAACCGGGGCCTGGGGGGAGGTTGCGGACCGTGGATCCGGCCCGGGATCCACGGTCCGCGAGCGCCCAGCGCCACTCAGCGCGGATAGACCCCGTACGCCCGCCAGCCGCGATCCGGGAAACCGGCCGCGTCGGCGACCCGGGCCGAGGCGCGGTTGTCCCGCTCGTGCAGGTAGGTCGGCACCGCCCCCTCGTCGAGGACCCGCCGCGCCGCCTGCGCCACGAGGCGGCGGGCGAGGCCGCGGCCCCGGGCGGCCGGCGCGGTGCCGACGGCCAACTCGTGCCCGTACGCGTCGTGCCGTTTGATCCCGGCACCGGCCAGGTAGGCGCCGTCCGGGTCGCGGACCACCAGCACCGGCCGGTCGAAGAGCCGCAGCCAGGGCGGCAGCCCGGGAGCCGTCGGCGGGGTCCACTCCCCCACGTCGGGAAGCGGCGCGGGGGACACGCTCCATCGGAAGGAGCCGTCGTGCACGCACCAGTCGGGCAGCCCCACGGCCTGCGGCAGCGCGGCGAGGAACCGGCCCGGGGTACGTCTGATCAGCGAGCGGATCGCCGCCACCCGGTCCGGCGCCACGGAGAGCACGCCGCTGCGCCCGGTGTCCACGGCGAGCGCGGGGCGCAGCCTGCCGTCCCAGGCCGGTGCGGCCCGTCGGTGCGAGGCGACCACGTGCAACCCCGCCCCGGCCGGCCACTGGCCGAGCCAGGTGGCCAGGTGCAGTTGGACCCGCCGGTCGAGCATGTCCACCTCCCCCGTCGGTCCACCCGTCGTGGATCACCGTACGCCGGGCCTGCCCGGCCGGGCGGACGATCCCTCAGGGCCGCGCGGGGCACGGTGGCCGGACGCACCGATCGACCGTCATATCTATTTCCTTACCTGGACACCTTTGTTTGCAACGGTAGGGCCATGCCGAATGAGCCGTACCACCGCTATCAGCAGGACCCCGAGCGATGCTGGCGCGCGGCGGAGCCCACCGGCGGCGTCCCGCCGCAGCCGCGCTACCGGAATCCCCGGATGGTCGGCGGGGGCGTCCTGTCGTGGGCGGGGCTGAACAAGCTGCCCGTCGGCAGTTCCAGTCGGCACCGTCTCAACACGCACTGAACCCACCTGTCGAGAGGAGCCGGCGGTTCGTCCGGGCGGCGACACACCGGGGAGGTCCAGCGAGGGCTTTCGCACACCTGTCGGGTAATTTCTTGTGGTCCGGCATCCCGGCCTACGACAGGAGAAGCTCCGCGCATGGGCAAGAAGACGATCCACGTCTCCGACTTCACCGGCACGGTTCTGCAGCAGGACGACGAGGTGGTCCGCGTCGTCGTGCTGGAGCACCCGGACCTGGTCGCCGGGCCCGTGCAGTTGGACGCCACCCCGGGCGAGGTGGAGCACATCGACGACGCCGCCCTGGACGTGGCGGTGGTGGAGATCCACGACCGGCATGGTGGCGGCGAGCCGCGCCGGGTGGTGTTGACGGCCAGCGAGTTCGACGCGATGGCGACCGACGTGCCGATGGCGCAACTGTTGCGGACGGCCGAGCGGGTCCGTCCACCGAAGGCCCGCAAGAGCGCCGAGAAGATCGACTACAGCACGCTGGAGCACGCCGGCAAGCCGCACCGGGGCCGGGTCACCGAGGAGGAGGCCCGACTGGTGCGCGAGCGGCTCGACGAGGTCAACAAGCGCCTCGCCGACGCGGGCGTGCGCCAGATCGACCCGGCCGATCCGGAGCACGCCCTGCGCTACGGCTTCCCCGAGGCACCCTGACCGCGGGTGCTCACTTCTGCGGCGTGAAGGCGGCGAGCGCGGCGGCCAGGTCGGCCTCGACCGTCGCCTTGTCCAGGCCGAGATCGGTGAGCACGCCGGCGCCGTCCTCCTGCTCCAACAGGGCGAGCAGGATGTGTTCGGTGCCGATGTAGTTGTGCCCGAGGCGCAGCGCCTCCCGGAAGGTCAGCTCCAACGACTTCCTGCCGCGCACGTCGTACGGGATGAGGTCCGGGACCCGCTCGGCCGGCGGCGGAAGGAGGGCGGCGACCTTCTCCCGGACCACCTCGGGCGTGGCGCCCCGGCCGGCCATCATCTTGGCGGCCAGCCCTTCCGGCTCGGCCAGCAGGCCCAGCACCAGGTGCTCGGGGCGGATCTCGACGCTCCCGCTGGCACGGGCCTCCTCCTGGGAGGACATCACCACGTTGCGGGCCCGGGGTGTGAACCGGCCGAAGGATTCGTTCGGGTCGAGGGGCGCCCCGTCGGTCACCTTCGGCACGAAGCGCTTCTGGGCGGCCTGCTTGGTGACTCCCATGCTGCGGCCGATGTCGGTCCAGGATGCGCCCGAGCGGCGGGCCTGGTCGACGAAGTGCCCGATCAGGTGGTCGGCGACCTCGCCGAGGTGATCGGCGGCGATGACCGCGTCGGTGAGCTGGTCGAGCGCGTCGGTGTGTGCCCTCTTGATGGCCTGGATCAGGTCGTCGAGCTTGACGGTGTTGCTCATCTGGAGAGGATCTGTCATGCGTCAACCATAAGTTGACGATCCGAGTGCGTCAACCCCGAGTTGACGATGTCCGACAGGTGGCGGGCGGGCGGCCCCGATACGGTGGGCTCCGATCGAGCACGGGTCACCGGCGGAAAGGGCGGGCATGCGTCTGCACGTGGGGTGCGCGATGTGGAGCCACCGGTCGTGGCCGGGGCACCCGCTGCCACCGGCCGAGCGGCTGCGGCACTACGCGAGCTGGTGTGACGCCGTGGAGGGCAACACGACGTTCTACGCGACCCCGGCCCGGGACACCGTGTCGTCGTGGGCCGTGCAGACGGACCCCGACTTCCGGTTCGTCCTCAAGCTTCCGAAGGTCATCACCCACGAACGCCGGCTCACCGCCGTCGGTGAACCGCTGCACGCCTTCCTGGACGCGATCGAACCGCTCGGCCCGCGCGTACACGCCCTCTGGATCCAGCTACCCGGCTCGTTCGCCCCCGCCGACGTCCCGACCCTGCGCCGCTTCCTCGGTCAACTCCCGCTGTCGCACCGGTACGCGGTTGAGGTCCGCCATCCCGCGTTCTTCACCGACGCCGACGCGGCCCGGCTGCTGGAGGCCACCCTCGCCGTCGCGTCCGCCGAGTGGATCCCCTTCGACACGACCGCCTTCTTCGCGAGCCCACCGAGCAGCGACGCCGAGCGGGACGCCTGGACCAAGAAACCACGCCTGCCGCTCCGGTCGCTCGCGCTTACCGATCGGCCCATCGTCCGCTACCTCGGCCGGGACGACCCGACCCGCACGGTCGAGGGGTGGCAGCGCTGGATCGACGTCACAGTGGCCTGGCTACGGGAGGGGCGCTCGCCGACGATGTTCCTGCACACCCCGGACAACGCCGACGCGCCAGTGCTCGCCCGCCGGTTCCACGAAGAGGTACGGGCACGCGTGCCCGAGCTGGACGCGCTGCCCGAGCCGACACCTGTCGAGCCGCTGACGCTGTTCTGACCGGGTGGGTCAGCACTGTTCCTTGTCGAGCAGGTCGTCGAGGTGGGCAGCCGTGCTGATCAGCGAGAGATGACTGAACGCCTGCGGGAAGTTGCCGATCTGTTCGCCGGTCGGGGCGATCTCCTCCGCGTAGAGGCCGAGCGGGCTGGCGTAGGTGAGCATCTTCTCGAAGGTCAGCCGGGCGTCGTCGAGCCGACCGGCCAGCGCCAGTGCCTGCACGTACCAGAAGGTGCACATGTTGAACGTGCCCTCGGTGCCGGCGAGGCCGTCCGGCGAGGCCTTCGGGTCGTAGCGGTAGACCAGGCTGTCGGAGGCCAGGCCGGCGTCCATCGCCCGCAGCGTCGACTCCCACATCGGGTCGGTCGGCGAGATGAAGTTCAGGCCGGGCATCGCCAGGAGCGAGGCGTCCAGGATGTCGGAACCGTAGTGCTGCACGAATGCGCGACGCTCCTGGTTGAACCCGCGGGTCATGACCTGCTCGTAGATGGCGTCCCGTTCGCCGGCCCAACGGACGGTGTCGCCGGGGCGCCCGCGGCGGTGCGCGATGCGGATGGCCCGGTCGAGTGCCACCCAGGACAACACCCGCCCGTAGGTGAAGTCCTGCCGGCCGGACCGGGTCTCCCAGATGCCGTCCTCGGGTTGGTCCCAGTGCTCGCAGAGCCAGTCCATCAACCCTGCCGTCTTCCGCCACCCCTCGTACGGCGCGATCAGCCCGTTGCGGTCGGCGAGTTCCAACGAGACGAGCGCCTCGCCGTAGATGTCGAGCTGAAGTTGGCCGGCCGCGCCGTTCCCGATCCGCACCGGCGCCGAGCCCCGGTATCCCTCCAGGTGACCCAACACCTCCTCGGAGAGGTCCGGTGAACCGTCGATCCGGTACATGACCTGCAGGGGCAGGTCGCCGTCCCGGGCCTCGCGGATGCGCTCGTCGAGCCAGAACAGATACTTCTGGGCCTCGTCGGTGAAGCCCAGGCTCAGCAACGCGTGCACGGAGAAGGACGCGTCCCGGATCCAGGTGTAGCGGTAGTCCCAGTTCCGCGGCCCGCCGATCTGCTCCGGCAGCCCGGCGGTGGGTGCGGCGACCAGGGCGCCGGTCGGCGCGTACGTCATCAGCTTGAGCGTCATCGCCGACCGCTCCACCACCTCCCGCCAGCGGCCCTTGTAGCGGGAGCCGCCCACCCACCGCCGCCAGTGGTCACGGGTCTGGGCGAGCAGGTCGCAGGCCTCCTCGGTGCTCATCGCCCGGGGCGCGTGCGGGCAGGCCGTCTCCAGGACGACCCCGCCGATGTCGCCCACGTGCAGGGTGAACGACGCGGACACGCCCTCCGTGTCGCGCCGGATTCCCCTCGCGTCGAATCTCCGTTCCGAGTCCTTGAACGGGGCGAGGGTGAGGGTGAGTGTCGGACTCCGGAAGACGTCGCCCTCGGGATGCACCTCAAGCTCGTACGAGTCGCGCCCGTAGTTGAACCGTGGATGGCAGTCGAAGCGGAACCTCATGGTCCCCCGGACCATCCGTACCAGCCGGATCAACCGGTGCTGGTCGGTGGCGCGTTCGCCGGTGACGGGCATGAAGTCCAACAGCTCCCCCACGCCGTCGGCGCTGTGGAAGCGGGTGATCAGGATCGGCGTACCGGGCAGGTAGAGCTGCTTGCTCGTGTAGTCGACGCCGTCGGGCGTGAGCCGGAAGTGGCCGCCCTTGTCGTGGTCGAGCAGCGACCCGAAGACGCTCGGTGAGTCGAAACGAGGCGCACAGAACCAGTCGACCGCGCCGTCCGCGCTGATCAGCGCGGCGGTCTGAAGATCACCGATCAGACCGTGCGCCTCGATCGCCGGATACCTCGCTTCCACGCCGTCCCCCGCCGTTGGTGATGGCAACGGCGGCGACTACCCGGGATGCGGCGGGCTACACGCGACTTCTCCGAACCCGCCGCCCATCACGGAAGCAAACCTTCCGCAATGGCCGATAGCGTCGCTGTCGACGACATCGACGAAGGGACACCGGGTGAGCCTGCGAGGATTTGCCACACTCAACATCTGGGCGGACGACGTGGAGGCGGCCACCACCTGGTACGCCGATTTCCTCGGCGTCGAGGCGTACTTCATGCGCCCGGGGCCGGACGGACGCCCGGCCTACACCGAGTTCCGCATCGGCGACTACCAGGCGGAGCTGGGCATCATCGACCGCAGGTACGCGCCACCCGGGGCCGCGACGGGGCCCGGCGGCGTGATCATGCACTGGTACGTCGACGACCTCGACGCCACCGTCGAGCGACTGCTGGCGCTTGGTGCCACGGAGTACCAGCCGATCACCCCGCACGGTGACGAGGGGTTCGTCACCGCGGCGGTCGTCGACCCGTTCGGCAACGTGCTGGGCGTCATGAAGAACCCGCACTACCTCGACGTGCTGGCCTCGCTCAAACCGGCCTGACGTGGACGAGTGTGCCAGTCAGTGGGCGGGATTCGGTGTGTGCGGAAGTTTGCCGAGCTGACGCCAGTTGGTCTCCGCGACCTCGACGCCGTAGTGCTTGGCCGCGGCGAGGATGTTCTGGAAGGCCAGGTCCCGGTCCTCGTCGGTGACGCCCTGCACCTGATCGAACCGGGCGATGGCGTTGCGGACGTGACCCGCGTCGGTCATCGGTTCCTTGCGTTCCCGGGGGAACGCGAAGACGGTCTCCGGCAGCTCGCGCTTGTCCTTGCTCGACAGCCCGCCGTGCTTCTCGTGGGGTTTCCAGGTCGACTTCATTCCCCCGCATTACCCGCACGCTGACCGCCAGCACCTCTCCGGCCGACAATTCCCGTCCGGCCGAACCAGCAGAGCGTGCGGGGCACCCGCCGTCGAACTCGACGGCGAGTGCCCCGCGACCTGGGTGGAGATCAGCTCAGCGAGCCGCTACCCCCGGGCTGCACCACACCGTTCACGGTGAGCTGGTACGGCGCGTACTGCCGCACCTGCTCGGTCGGCTCGTCGTACGCCACCACGGCGACGACCTTCGGGAAGGCGTCCAGCACGGCGAGCTCAAGCTTGCCGATGGTGACCTCCGAGCGGCCGTTGGACTCGAACTGCCAGGCGATCGAGTGCTTCTCGTCGATGCCGACGAGTCGCAGGTTCCAGTTGCTGATCGGGGTCGGCCGGATCTCCGTCGGCGAGTCGAACGGAGCCAGGCTGGTGCCGTCGCTGAGCAGCTTCCCGCCGACGGTGATGTCGTCGAGCAGCAGGCCGCCCTCGTTCGTGCCGCCGTCGCTGACGTACTCGAAGCCGAGCAGCACGGTCTTCCCGGCATACGCCGACAGGTCGTACGAGCGCGCCTCGAAGCCGCTCGTCGTGCCGTTGAGCGCCGGACCGCGCGGCCCGTCGACAGTCTTGTCACCGGGGATCGCGGTGTACGTGGCGCCGCCGTCGGTCGACACGGTGACGTAGCCGTAGTCGTAGCCGAACTCCGCGCCGTACTTGGCCTGGAACCGCAGCGTCGGGTCGGCGGTCGGCACGGCGAGGGAGGTGACCGCCGCCGAGTCGAGGCTGTTGGCGTTACCGGAGAAGAGCACGGCGTTGCCCGGCCGGTCCGGGTCCTGGTCGGTGGTCGTCCACGACAGCGGGAGCGCGGGCAGGGTCTTCGCGCCCTGGAACTTCACCGACCGCAGGTCGCGACCGCTGAGCACCTTGCCCTTGGCCGCGCCCAGTTGCACGTAGTCGGCTCCGTTCGGGGCGGCCCCCGGCGTGCCGTTGGCTGTCGTGCCGGCCAGGTTGACCGTGGAGCGCAGGCTCGGCGTGGTGACCCGGCTCTTGGCGACGCCGAGGGTGACGCCGAACTTCGACTCACCGACGAGCTTGTCCAGCAGCGTCATCGACTGGAAGTCGTGGATGACCTGGTAGACGTCGTGGACCCCGACCGTCTCCAGCTCGGCGTCCAGGCTGGCGAGGCCCTGCCGGGCACCGTCGCGGTGCAGCCGGGACATGAAGGCGGCACCGTAGCGGTCGTACAGGAACAGCATGAACGAGTACGCGCTGCCGTAGTCGGCGAGGACCGCGTTCGGGTTGGGGCTCTCGTCCCACAGGGTGAGGGAGTTCTCCGGTCCGCCGCAGTCGCGCGGGTTGGTGTTGTACGGCGTCTGGACCGTGCCGAACCCCTGGTAGCAGTAGAGGTGACTGTCGGCGCCGCGGTCGAAGACGGTGGCCTTCGAGTCGCTGTACCCGGTCAGCGACATGGCGAAGTCGGAGAGGCCCTCGTTGATCCAGTTACCCTCGAACGGGTCCGCGTAGTAGTGCGCGAGGTGCTGCCACTCGTGCGCGAACGTGCCCTCGTAGCTGTTCGGCCGGGCGCCCCGGCTGGTGCAGAGGTCGTTCGTCGGCTCGTCCGGCGGGTTCGCCGTCATGCGGTGCAACCAGTCGAACGCGTCGACGGTCATCACGTTGCGGTCGAGCAGCTCGTTGAACTGCGCGGAGAAGAACCCGGCGATGTACGTCGGGGCCGCCGGGAACGTGTAGTAGTTGTCGTCGCGCACGTTGTCCACGAGCGTGACGGTCTTGTTGCCGGCACCGGTGTAGACCCCGCCGTTGCCGTTGGCGTCCGGCCCGATCTGGGCGTTGGTGCCGTCCCGGTCCGGCGGGGTGCTGAAGGCGTTCGTCTCCTTCGGGTACATGTTCGTGTCGAACTCGTCGACCAGGTGCTTCACCTGCGCGTCGGTGATCTGCGTCGACGACGGCACCTGGGCTCGGCAGTCACCGGCCGGGAACGCCAGGTCGTTGGCGACCCAGACCTCGATGTGCTCACCGACCGCCCGCAGCGTGTAGTCCTTGCGGTAGACCGAGCCCTGGACGTCGTCGAGGCCGAGCCACTGGCGGACCGTGCCGACCGCCGGCGTCTCGGCTGCCGCCTGCTTCCGCGCGCCGGTGCGCGGCTGGTACCGCGAGGGCGTCTCGATCGGCCGACCGTCCAGCGTGAAGTCCTTGCGGGTGAGCTCACGCATGTCACTCGGCGGGGCGACCTTCGGCGCAGCGGCTTCCGCCGACGCGGGCGACGTCGCGGCCACGACGGTGAGGGCCGGTAGGACGAGGACAGCGGCGAGCGCCCCAACCATGCGGGTGCGTGCCATGGAACCTCCTTCGGGTGTGCAACCCGGTTCCCGTGAGTTCGGTCGGGTGTCGACCGCTCACGATGATCACTTGAACCGGAGACACGGTAGCCCGAGGCAACCTTCACCTTCGACGGATTGAGAAAGCGATACATATCACCTAGCGGGAACGACAATCCGTAACATCCGGCTGCCGCACCCGTGGACAGGAGCTACGGACACCGGAAGCAGCCCGGGGCCAGGCCCGTGTCGGCCTGGCCCCGGGGTCTGATCGGTCAGCTACGCAGCGTCCACCGCTGGTTCGCGCCGCCGTTGCAGGACCAGAGGATCACCTTGGTGCCGTTGGCGGTGGCGGCGCCGTTGGCATCGAGGCAGAGCCCGGACTGGGCGTTCGTGATGGTGCCGTTGGTGTTGACGTTCCACTGCTGGTTCGTGCCGCCGTGGCAGTCCCAGATGATGACCGCTGTGCCGTTGGCCGTGCCGGACCCGGAGGCGTCCAGGCACTTGTTGCCGTACACGGTCAACTGCTTGCTGGCGGTCTGGGCCCACCGCTGGTTGGTGGCGCTGGAGCAGTCCCAGAGTTGGGTCTGGGTGCCGTTGGTGGTCGAGGAGTTGGGCACCTCGACACAGCGGCCGGACTGGCCGCCCACGAGCTGCCCGGTCGTACCGCTGCCACCGCCCTGCTGCTGCCGGACGATCGAGGTCGACTCCGCCGAGCGGTTGCCCTGTGCGTCGACGACGTAGAGCCGGTACTCGCCCTGAGTCGTCGGCACGGCGATGGACGTGGCGTTGCCGGCCGCCCTGGTCATCGTCGCTCCGGCGGTGAAGGTGGTCGTGCCGGACGGGGCCAGCCAGACCGACGTGGTGGCGTCGCCGGTGCTCCGGATCGGGATCGACGCGGTGGCACTGGTGACGAACGTGCTGGCCGGCAGCACGTAGTTCGGCGCGGAGAAGTTGCTCGCCGGGATGATGTCCCGGTACGCGTCCTCAAGGCCGGAGTTCGCGGCGATGCCGTACGCCGCCGCGGGCCAGACATAGTCGGAGGAGACGAGGATGTCGGCGACCGTGCTGTTCGGCAGGTTCTTGTTCGAGACCTTGTTGATCGGGCCGTAGATCTGGGTGATGCTCAGATCGTGCTTCCGCCCGAAGTCGTCCGAGTTGATCATCCAGGTGACGTTCTTGTCGATGCTCAGGACGTTGTCGCGGAAGGTGATGAACGCCGATCCCTCGTCCGGGTGCAGACCGTACTTGTGGCCTGACGGAACGCCCTGCAGATAGTTGTTGGTGATCATCGTGCCCGGCTGACTGCCGAGCGTGTAGATGGGGGCCGTGTCACTGAGGCGCTGCACCGTGTCGATGATGTGGTTGTAGCTGATGGTGTTGTTCCGCGCCGTCGTGGTGGGCCGGTTGGGCACGATCGAGCCCGACGATCCGTCGAAGTTCCACCAGCCCCAGCCGAGGGTGATGCCCGACCACGGAGTCCTCTCGATCCGGTTGTGCTGGATGGTGAGCGTGTCCGCGAAGTAGGCCGAGATGGGGCTGTGCCCGTTGAACAGGACGGCACTGTCGTAGAGGTAGTTGTTCTTGATGTCGATGTTCTTCGGCAGCCCCTCGACCTGCGCGGAATACTTCTCCCGGTTGGTCGACGTGCCGTCTCCGATGTAGACGTGCTGCGGATGGCCGACATTGACGGCCGAGCCCGCGATGTCGTTGGTGTAGTTCCCGATCAACTGTGAGCCCTGCACGTCGTTGACCATGCTGATCCCGTCAGCGCCGGTGTGTTGGAACCGGTTGCGCTGGAAGAGGATCCCGTCGGCGTTCTGCACCTGGACCATGCCGGGCGTCACGTCGACGTTGCGGTAGTAGTAGACGTGGAAGTTGCCCTTCGCGTACACCTGCGCGCCGAGGTTGCCCTGCTGCGCCTGCTTGAAGGACGAGCCGGCGACGTTGAACAGGTTCCAGTCGGAGTGCTGGACGGTCAGCCCGGAGAACGTGATGTTGCGCGCGTGGCTGGTCGTCGAGGTGCCCGCGACCCGCAGCAGGGTGGTCACGTTGTTCGGGGCGTAGACCGCCGCGGTCGACATGTTCTCGGCGCTGGCCTTGTAGTAGTAGACCGTCTTGGTGCCCTTGTCGAAGTAGAACTCGCCGGGCGCGTCCAGGAACTCGTAGGCGTTCATGAGCTTGTGGGTGCCGCCGACCTGGGCGTTGCCGTTGAACGAGCCCTGGGCGATCGCCGCACCCGGCTGCTGGAACAGGGCAACCCGGTTCGCGCCGTCGGAACTCGTGGTCACCTGGCGGACGCCCACGATGGCCGTGGTCCAGGTCGTCCCCGTCTCGATCTCGATGTCGTCCTGATTGCGGGGAACGGCCGGGAAATCATTCAGGCTGTATTTCGCGCCATCGCACTGCGACCCCGACTCCCAGGCCCACGCGGCCTGGTTGGCTGTGATGTTGTACGTCCCGTAACAGCCCCCCGAGCTGATCGTCTTCGAGGCCATCACGGCACGCTTGTCATTGACATACAGCGCGCGCAGCTTGTTGGCGCGGTCCAGCGGCGCCTTCCAGATGTTGCCGCTGTGCTGGGTCCACCCGGTCACCTGGACACCGCCGTCGAGGACCGGCTTCTCACCCGGGTAGGCGCCGTAGCTGACCCGGAATCCGTTGGTGCCCGAGTCACTCGCGCCGAATTCGACGGTGCTGCTGATCGGATAACTCCCACCGCGCAGCAACACGTTGATGTCGCCGGTCATGTTCGTATTCACCGTGCGGACGACGTCCCGCGCGCGTTGCACAGTCTTGAATGGGGATTCGATGGTCCCCGCGTTGGCGTCGTTACCGTCGGGGGCGACATAGTAGGTCACCTGGACCGCGGCCGCCGCCGGCAACTGATTTGTCAACACGGCCGGCACTGCGGCGGAGACGAAGACCGCGAGCGCCAACAATGACGTTCGAGCGGTGGACATGGCTGATTTCACGTACTGTTCCTTTCACTTGCCGTCGACGGGATGCCGAATGTGGGTATCGAGCGACGAGCACGGAACAGCGACGCCACTAAGGACTGGCGGAGGGCTGCTGTTGCCCGACCGCACTCTTTTTCCAATCGCTACGAAGCTCTCCCTCGGACTGTATGTCGAACGTGTGACGAATGCAACAGCCAATTAAGAGTGGTCAATGCGCGAAGGCCCCCGTACCGGGCAGAACGCCCGACCTCCACTCACCGACCTGCTGGCATCGTCCGATGAATCCGCGCCGAGGGACCAGGGCCGCCCGGGGGCCGGCCCGGCAGGATGAGTACGAGCGCTCATCCCGCCGCCACCCTCGGCCGGCATGCTCGACGCCATGGCTCCTCCCCACCGAATCACGGTCCCGGTCGATCGAAACCCCGCGGTTTCCCCGCTGCGGCCGGGCGGATGGCCGCGAACACTGCCCCGACGGCCTGCCGGCACCCGTCGTCGCCCCGGCTCCAGGCCCCTGGCCTACGCCGTGCTGGCGCTCTGCCTGCTGTCGGCCGGATGCGCGGAGTACGGCGACGGCGACTCGATCGCACGGGATCAGGCCGCAGCCGAGGCGAAGGCCCTCGCCGAGAAGCTCGGTGGTCAGGATCGGGTGCGGGACGCCGAGTACATCGCCGCGACGCAGATCCTCGAACCGACCACCGTCGGCACGTCGAAACCCCACCGTGAACCGCTGGCCTGGTCAGGCGGCACCTTCGCCGACGAGCAGGCCACCATCGACGTCCGGTTCACGGTGACGGTGGCGGAGAGCCAAGGGAACTTCGGCAACCTCGGCCACTCCGCCGGCCAGGCCATCCGGTGCTACCGCTACCGACTGAGGCTCTACCGCCACGCCTCGTCCGAGGAGATCGACTGCCCGTCCGTGGCGACCCCTCCGGTGCCCACGGCCAAGCCGTACCCGGCGATGCCCGACGACGCGGTCGACCGGCTCACCGCGGCACTGCGCACCGCCACGCCCGACACCCTCGCGGCCACCGTGCGGGCCGCCTTCCCCGAGAAGCACGTCACGGTCGACACGGCCACCCACCAGAACGCCCTCGTCGCCGTGCTGGCCGTGCCCGCCGAGCGGCAGTGTCTCCTGTTGGTCCGCAAACCCGACGGAGCCATCACCGCACCGGGGTACGACCGGGAATGGCTGGAGCCGGGCGAGACGGGTTGCAACACCGGGCTGTACATCTCACCACCGCGTTAGCCGACAACCCACAGGTCCAGCCGTCGGACGCGAGCCCGCCGCGCCCGCGACAGGCTCAGCCGTGAGCTGCCTCGCCGAGGAAGTCGGCGACGATGGCGGCGAGTTCCGCCGGGCGTTCGGCGACCATCGCGTGGCTCGCGCCGGCCAGCTCAAGCACCCGCAGGTGCGGGTTGTCCACAGCGGCGAGTCGTCCCCTGACGGCCCGGCGGTAGGCCGCGTAGACCTCGTGAGACGGCTCCTGCTCGGGTAGGTCCTCGGTGGCGAGGACGAGCAGCAGGGGGCACCGGGCACCCCGGTAGGTGGGGACCAGGTCGAGAGACTCCATCGCCTGCCGCACCTGCCCGGTCAGCTCCGGATCGGGGCGCAGCCGGTGACGGCCGTCGTCGCACGGCACGAGGTTCCGTTCGAAGGCCGCCACCCAGTCCGCCGGATCGGCACCGTACCGCCGGGCCATCGCCTGCTGCCCGGCCAGTGCTGCGGCCAACCGTTCGGCGGTGAGCGGCTCGGCCAGCATCGCGGCCATCCCGTCGAAGACGGTCCGCAGCTTGGCGAGCGCCGTCGCCGCCTACCCCGGGTCCATCCCGGCGAGTTGCTCCGGGCGGCTCGGCGGAGGGTTCCCGTCCAGGCTGACCGCCGGGGCACTCCGGGTGACGCTGCGCCCAGAGAGCGGCCAGCATCCCACCGAGGGAGACCCCGACCAGCGCGGGGCGGTCGAGACCGAGGCCGTCGGCGACGGCGACCAGGTCGTCGAGCACCTCGTCCCACCGCCACGGGCCGTCGCCGGAGCGCCCGTGGCCGCGCAGGTCGAGGGTGACCACCCGGTACGCCTGCCGTAACTCCTCGGCCAGCGTCGTCTGCTGGGCGAGGTTGCCACCCGCGCCGTGCAGCAGCACCAACGAAGGCCCCGATCCACCGAAGTCGCGGTACGCGATCGGCACTCGGCCCGAGCTGATGTGGGGATCAGGCACGTCGGGTTCCTTCCTGGACAAGTCGGTCGCGGACGGCGGCGGACCGCACACCACCCTCGGGATGACGGGCGAGCCTGCCACGCGAGGCCAGGTCGTGAACTCCCTGGCGGGTGATGCCGAGCATGGCGCCGGCCACCGCGTACGACACTGCTTCGGCGGTGGGGTGGCCCACCCGTCGCGCGACGATCTGCCCGAGCGGTGTCCGCCACCAAACGAGGGGCGGGTTGAACGGGCCGTCGCCGGGATAGAGCGTCGAGATCGCCCGGACGATCACGCCGTAGGCCGCCTGCTCGTCCCCGCCGACCATCGTGGTGGCCCAGGAGCGTGCCCGCTCTCGGACGACGGTCCGCAGCGAGTCGACTGCCGGGTGGCCGTCGACCAGGATCTCCAGCGGGTCGAGCAGCCGAACGTCGATCAAGCTGACGAGCTGCGCGACAAGTCCCTCATCCGGTGGCGGCACACCAACCCCCTTCGCTTGACACCCATGGTCAAGCGCTTGACGGGCAATGTCAAGCATGGCGGATGTCGTCTCGAATGCCGACCGGCGTTGCCCGTGACAGCGTGCGCTCCTCTCGGGTCTACGGGACGACCGGGAGCATGTCGTCATCACGGCCGGTCTGGGGCAGTCCCGCGGCTGCGGCGATGGCCTGAACGGCCTCCTCCAACCCGGTGCTCTCCGGCAGGACCAGCTCGTCGGACCAGCCGAGAACGTCGTGCGCGGCGTACCAACCGCTCATCTGCTCGGCGCTGAACTCACTCACCTGCGGACGCGTGAGGTGCCGCCGCAGCGTCTCGGGCAGGGACACATCGAGGTAGCAGAACAGCGAGCGCCCCCGGTGACCGTCCCGCAGGCCCGTCAACATGCTCCGATAGCGATCGGTGTGCATGATGCCGTCCAGCACCACGTGGTAGCCATGGTCGAGCGCGAACCTGACGGTCTGCCCGATCAACGCCGGTGCCGCGCCGCCGGGTCTGTCCCGCTCCCGGAGCACGATGCGGCGCAGGTAGTCCTGCTCAACCAGCGCACAGCCCCGGCCGTGCCGGCGCCGTAGCTCGCGAGCGATGCTGCTCTTGCCCGAGCCGGAGTTGCCGCGGACGCAGACGAGGATCGTCTCCGGACTGCCGGTCGGGACCACGTCAGCGACCACGGTCCCCCCTGGAGTCAGTCGTCACGGACGACCAGTCTGAGGGCAGCAACGACCAACTGGGTGAGGTCAGCGAGTTGGTTCTCCGCGAGGATGACGCCAGACAGGTTGCCGAGTGGGGTTTTGAGCCCGCGGAGTTGGTTGCCTCGCAGGTCGACCCCGCCGAGGTGGCAGGAGTCCAATTCCAACCCGACGAGGTCGCAGGACCGCAGCGCGATCCCGGGCAACCGGCAGGTGGACCAGACGCCGTGGGTGAATGTGCAATCGGTGAAGGCGACCGAACCGACGGCGGCTACGCGCTCGAAGGTGGTGTAGTCGAAGCGGCATCCGTCGAACAGGACGTCCTTGAAGCGCACGTCGGTGAGCCTGGTGCCGGTGAACCGTGAGCCGGTGATGGCGCACCGTTCGATGGAGACGCCGGTCAGGGCCGCGCCGGAGAAGTCGGTGCGGGTGATGTCGCAGCCGTAGAGGCGGCCCGCGTCCCAGGTGCTCTCGCTGAGATCGCCGCCGGTGATCATGCTGCTTCGGATGCTTGGGTCCTCCAACTGCGCACCGCGCCACGACACGCCCTCGACGAGAGCCTCCGTGAGGCCATCAGCCAGGTCGGTTACTCGGTCGAGATCCTCCGGATCGAGGTCCGGTAACAGGATCTTGACGTCGCCGACTGTCGTGGTACGCACGTCTTCTCAACCTGTGGTGGAAGGAAAGGTCTCGCCAGCTCCTCGACGAGGATCTGCGCGACGCGAGCATGACAAGCCAGCAGGACAGAAGTCCGACCACATAGGTCGGTTCGGTGGAATCACCTTGCCCGAATCCGCGCCAGAGTGGTCGACGTGGCCGTCGCGGCTCGTTTCCGCCCGCTCCGAGCCGATTGATACGACCCCACAGAGTCACCAGAGGCGTAGTGGCTGCGTGACACGGAGGATTTCGATGGCGTTGCTGGCCCGACTCGCAGGTCAACTCGGAGCGCTGCGGGAGACGGTGGCGACGGATGCTCTTGGGCACCTGCTGTCGGACCCGAATGCGGCGGCTGCCCTCACGGCGGCGATCGGGTCGGGGGTCGCCGAGTTACCCCGACCGCTGCGCTATCTCACCCAGGCGGCGGACGGCGACAGTCGGCCGGATGTCGTCGGGCGGGATGAGCATCGCGAAGTCGTCCACGTCGAGGGCAAATTCTGGGCCGGGCTGACAGATGCACAGGCGAACGACCGATACCTTCAGCGCCTGCTGGACCAACACAGGAGCAGTGGCACCACCAACCCGTGCCGGGGTGCTCTGCTGTGGGTGTGCCCGCAGCGACGCGTGGAGTCGCTCTGGCGCGAGGTCTGCCACACGTCGGAGGCCGACCCGCGCCCCGTCGCTGGTCGGTGGCGTTTCGCCGACACCCGGTCCGGCCAGGTGGTCGCCCTGACCGATTGGGTCGCCGTGTGTGACGTGCTCGAACAGGCAGGTGGAAAGAACCTCGCCGAGGACGTCCGCCAGTTCCGCGCACTGATCGAAGAGGTCGACCGGCACGGTTTCGTCCCGTGGTCGGTGAGCGACCTGACCGATCAGCACGCTGCCCGGCAGTGGGTCGCGATCCGCGACGTCGCCGGGACAATCCGGTCGGTGGCGCAGAAGAATGGCGTCGCCACACGCGCGACCGCCACGAGGAACTCAAACGCCTCCGGGGCGATGTGGGGCGGGCCCGTGATGCGCCTGGCGAACATCTACACCGGGCTGGTCGTGTCGCTGCCGCTGTTCGCCGAGTACGGCCTCAGCCCGCTCTGGCTGCGTTGGTGGTACGGCCCAGCGGAAGTCGCCCGCCGCGCATTCCCTGGTCAGACCGTCGAGCGCCGCAACGGCTGCGCCCTGCCGGTGCCGTTCGCCCCTGGTCGCCTCGAATCCGAGGTGGTGGACGACGCGGTCGCGTTCCTCGCGGAGTGCGCCGAGCGACTCGCCGCCGCCGTTCGCCCGAGCGACGCGCTCGACTTCCTGGAGGATGAGGGACTTGGAGTGGACGGCGACGCCGAGTTGCCGGAACCGGGCTGACAGGTGCCTTTGACGCCCACCGGCGTACGCGAAAAAGGCCCTGGCCCGGTGTGAACCACCCGGTCAGGGCTTTGATCGTTGGTGCGCCGCCAGGGACTCGAACCCCGAACCCGCGGATTAAGAGTCCGCTGCTCTGCCAGTTGAGCTAGCGGCGCTCGCCGGCAACGGGAAGAGACGTTAACACCGCCCCGGGTGGACGCGTCGGCGACCCCACGCGTGCGGGCCGGCCGACCTTGCGACCTCCAGCGCACGTACCACCGGCTCCGAAACTTTCGGCGGCGCTTTGCGAGCGAATTTCCCTTGCGGTAGGCCAATTCCCTGCCAGCCCACTCCCGGCACACATTGACACGTACCGATGTACTCCTTACAGTCACCAAACATATACCGAAAGTTTACCGGAACTACCTGGTGACCAGGAGGAACCCAAGAGATGTCGCAGCTCGTCCTGTTCGCAATCGACATCTGCGCGGTGGCGCTGCTCGTCTTCGGGCTCTACTTCCCGCGGCACCGACGGCGCGACCTGGTCGTCGCCTACCTGGGGGTCAACGTCGGCGTCCTCGCGGTGGCGAGCGCACTGAGCGCCAGCGACGTCGGGGCCGGGCTCGGGCTGGGGCTGGCGCTGTTCGGGGTGCTCTCCATCATCCGGCTCCGGTCGACGGAACTCGACCAGCACGAGGTCGCGTACTACTTCTCCGCTCTCGCGCTCGGCATTCTCGGCGCGCTCAGCACCACCTCGGTCTGGCTCAGCGGCGGCCTGATGGCGCTCATCGTCGCGGTGATGTTCGTCGGCGACCACCGGCGGATGCTCCGGCACTACCGGCACCAGATCATGGTGCTCGACTCCGCCGTCACCGACCAGGTCGCTCTCGTCGCCCAACTGGAGCAGCTACTCAACGCCCGGGTGCACACCGCCACCGTCCAGCGGCTGGACATGGTCAACGAGACGACCATCGTGGACGTTCGTTACTCGGTCGCCGGGCGCAGCGGGGCGGCCCGGACCACCAAACCGGCACAGGCTGGGGCGGTCCGGTGATCCCGTCGTCGCTGAGCGGACTGGAGCCGATCGCGCTCGCCGCACTGATCGAGCGGGCCGCCCTGCAGTGCCGGGTGGACCGCAAGTACGTGGTCGCGGTGGACGAGGTGCCGCACCTGCTGGATCAGCTCACCCCGTACGCCCGGGTACTGGACATCCACGGCAAGCGCGTCTTCGCGTACGAGTCGGTGTACTTCGACACGCCGAGCCTGGCCAGCTACCACTGTGCGGCGTACCGGCGGCGGAGGCGCTTCAAGGTACGGACGCGCACCTACCTCGACTCCGCGCAGTGCTGGCTGGAAGTCAAGATCAGCGGGGCGAGAGGGCTCGTCACCAAGCACCGGCTGCCGTATCTCGCCGAGGACCGGCACACCGTCCGGTCCGGGCGCGGGTTCGTGGACGAGGCGCTCGTCCGGGAGTCGATCTGGCCCGACCTCGCCGCCAGCCCGCTTGAGCCCGTGTTGACCACCAACTACCGCCGCAGCACTCTGCTGCTGCCGGCGACCGCGAGTCGAGTCACCATCGACACCGGGCTGACCTGGCACGACGGTGACCGCACCCTACGGCTGCCGGGCATCGCCGTGGTCGAGACCAAGACCAGCTCGGCCGCTTCGCTCGTCGACCGCATGCTCTGGCAGCGCGGGATCCGGCCCGTCCGCATCTCGAAGTACGCCACCGGCCTCGCTGCGCTGCGCCTGGACCTGCCCGACGTGCCGTGGCGACGGACGCTGCGCCGCCACTTCCGCGCCAGCCCGCCTCTGGTGGGTGCGGCGTCGACCGTCCCCACCCGATCAGAACAGGAGGCATCGTGCGCATGACCGTCCGCAGCACCCGTGTTCCGGCGGCCTTCCGGGCCGCCGGGATCACCGCCGCCACCATCCTCGTCGCGGGCCTCCTCGCGGTGTACTCACCCGCGGCCGGCGCCGAACCAGCCACCGGCACCCACCCGGTGGCCGGCGCGCCCACCGGCCCCGACACCGGGAAACCGTCCGCCGGTTGGACCGGCACCGGCCTGGACAGGGGCACGGCGGCTGCCGATGCCCTCGCCGCGGCGGCCGCGGCGGACGACCTGGTCGGCGACATCGTCTTCTCCGTTCCCAGCGGCACCTTCCGGGGGGAGGTGGCGGTGACGCTGAGCAGCACCGTCGTCGGCGCGCAGATCCGCTACACCACGAACGGCGCTCCGCCCACCGCCCAGTCGTCGCTCTACTCGGGCTCGGCGTTGCGCTTCACCCGCACCACGCAGTTGCGGGCACAGGCGTTCGTCGGTCAGACCCCGACGGGTGCGCCCGGCACCGCCATGTACGCCGCCCAGAACGTCACCACCACCCACGACCTGCCGGTGGTGCTCATCGACTCGTACGGTGCCGGCCGGCCCGACCGCGAGTACCTCGACGCCACCGCCATGATCTTCGAACCGGGCGCCGGCGGCACCACCTCGCTGGCGGCCGCCCCGACGGTCAGCACCCGGACGGGTTTCCGGTTGCGCGGCAACTCGTCCGCGACGTTCGAGAAGACGCCGTTCCGCCTCGAGTTCTGGGACAACGAGGACGACGACGCCGACTACCCGGTGCTGGGCATGCCCGCCGACTCGGACTGGGCGTTGCGCGGTCCGTTCACCGACAAGGCGCTGATCCGGGAGGCGCTCGTCTACGACCTCGGCCGGGAGATGGGGCTGCCCGCCCCGCGTTACGCGTTCGCCGAGTTCTACCTCAACACCGACGCCGCTCCGGTGGCTGCCGGCGACTACCTGGGCGTCTACATGATCGTGGAGACGATCAAGAACTCCAAGGACCGCCTCGACCTCAAACAGTTGGACTCCGACGACGTGACCCTGCCGAAGATCCAGGGCGGGTACATCTGGAAGTTCGAGTGGATGGCCGCCGAGGAGCCCACGTTGCCGTGCACCGGGCCGGCCGCCACCTGCTGGAACTACCTTGAGGTGGTCGACCCGTCGCCGTTGCAACCGCAACAGCGGGACTGGCTGCGCGGTCACCTCCAGGAGTTCAACGACGTGCTGCACGCCTCGAACTTCGCCGACCCGACCACCGGGTACCGCAAGTACATAGACGTCGACTCGTTCGTCGACCTCATGATCGTCAACGAGCTGAGCCGGGAGATGGACGCGTACGTGCGCAGCTCCCACTTCTACAAGGACCGGGACAGCAAGATCTTCGCGGGTCCGCTGTGGGACTTCGACCTGAGCTTTGGCGTCGGTGGGTTCTTCAACAACGACCAGGTGTCGGGCTGGCAGCACCAGCAGACCAGGCAGCCCTCGGCAAACGACTGGTTCGCCCAGTTGCTGCGGGATCCCGCCTTCGTCAACCAGGCCCGAGCGCGCTGGCAGACGCTGCGACGGGGCCTGCTCTCCGACACCGCGCTCCAGGCCCGGATCAACGCTCTCGCCACCCCACTGACAAACGCGGCGCAGCGCAACTTCCAACGCTGGCCCAACCTGACCTCGCCGACGGTCAGCTTCTTCCGCACCCCGACCTCACCCACCTGGCAGGGCCAGGTCCAGGTGATGCAGGACTGGATGCTGCGCCGAGCCGCCTGGTTGGACTCCACCGCCGGCTGGGGTGGGTCCGTCACCACGCCGCCGCCCTCCCCCACGACACCGCCGCCGTCCCCCACGACCCCGCCACCGTCACCCACGACCCCGCCACCGTCGCCGACGACCCCGCCGCCGTCGGCCGGCTGCACCGCCGCCCACACGGTGACCAGCCAGTGGACCGGCGGGTTCCAGGGCGAGGTACGGGTCACCGCGGGGACGTCGGCGATCAACGGTTGGACCGTGACGTGGACCTACGCCAACGGGCAGAGCGTCACCCAGGCGTGGAACGCGACAGTCACGAGTCAGGGGTCCGCCGTCACCGCCCGCAACGTCGCCTACAACGGCACCCTCGGCGCGGGCGCCAGCACCACCTTCGGTTTCCTCGGCTCGTCCACCGGCACCCTCAGCACACCCACCCTGACCTGTAGCGCGATCCGCTGACCAGGTCACCAGGCACGAACCGCCCAGGGCCGGTCGCGACGACCGGCCCTGGGCCGTTGCGAGCCAGCCCGACGACCGGCCCCGAGCGTGTCGACCCGGGCCGGGACGACGATGGTCCCGGCCCGGGTTCCGGTCACCTGATGGAGAAGTCGGCCAGCCGCAGCGGGGAATCGAACACCAGGTACACGTCGTGGGTGCCGGCGGCGCGGGCCAACTCGGCGCTGACGCTGACGTACCGGTAGTCGTCGCCGGTGCTGGGCACGGTGGCCGTGCCGAGCAGCCGCCCGGTGGGCGAACCCAGGCGGACCTGGATCGTGCCGGCGTCCGCGCCGGCCTTGGCGACCGTGGCCGTCAAGGTGTGCGCGCCCGGACGCAGGGCGGAACCCGCGAACGAGATCCATTGGCCGGCCGCGGTGGCACCGACGGCCGTACCCTGCGCCTTCGTCTCGTCGACAAGCCGGACCCCGGCGTACCCGTCGAAGTTCTCCGCCCGGGTCGGCCGGGACAGATCCCGGGCCGGGACCGTCTCACCGCGCACCCGAACCGCGGCGCGGGCCCGGATGTCCTCGGCGGACGCCCCCACCATCAGGTCGTAGGTGGACGATTCGACAACCCACCGGCTGCGGGTGACGTCCCAGTGGGCCAGCTCGGCCGCGGGCAGCCGCAACGTCACGGTCCGGGTCTGCCCGGGTGCGAGTTCCACCCGCTGGAAGGCCTTGAGCTGACGGATCGGCGTCGTGACCCGCGAGGTGCGCTGGTGGGTGTAGAGCTGGACCACCTCGGACCCGGCCCGGCTGCCGGTGTTCGTCACGTCGACGCTCACCGTGATGGTGCCGTCGGCCGCGACCGGTCGGTCGCCGGTACGCGCCTGCCCATACCGGAACCGGGAGTACGACAGCCCGTGGCCGAACGGGTAGAGCGGCTTCGCGGTGCTGTACAGGTAGGTCTGCCCGGACGAGATGATGTCGTACTCCAGCAGGTCCGGTGGCAGTTGCCCGTCCGAGCGGTACCAGGTCTGGGTGAGCCGGCCGGACGGGTTGCGGTCGCCGAACAGGACGTCGGCCACGGCGTGCCCGGTCTCGGCGCCCGCGTGGGTGGTCCACACGATCGCCGGGACGTGCTCCTGCTCCCAGGTCATGGTTACCGGGTAGCTGGTCTGGAGCACCAGAACGGTACGCGGGTTGGCCTTGACGACGGCCTTGACAAGCGCCTCCTGGCCGGCGCTGAGGGCCGTGGAGGCGCGGTCGTGCGCCTCGCGTCCGTTGATGAACGGGTTGCTGCCCACGACCAGCACGGCGGTGTCGGCCGTCCGGGCCGCCGCGACGGCCCGGTCGATACCGCTGCTGATCACCTCGCGGCTGAAGCGGGTCGCGTCCGCCGCGGTGGACGCGCCGAGCTTGAGCGCACCGTCGTCGCCGACCGTGACGTACTTCTCGGGGGCGAACCAGCTCTCCTTGGTCTCGTAGCCGACGTAGCGCAGCACCACGGTGCCGTCGTCCTGCGGCTCCAGCTTGAACTGCTGCTGGACGTACCAGCCGTTCGGCTGCTCGTCGCGGGTGATGAACGGCCCCCAGTTGTAGCCGAGGTAACGACCGTTGGCGGCGTTGCGCAACGTCACCACGTCCTGGCCCCAGTCCACCACGTCGAACTGGGCCTCGGGCGTCGCCGTGGCACCGGTGGCGGCGACCGGGTCGGCGTCGGTGGTGCCGGTGGCCGTGACGTACCGGCCGGTCGCCGCGTCCTTCAGGGCGATCCGGTCCGCCCCGTCGAGCCCGCTGACGCTTGCCGAACTCCCCAGCCGTTCGCGGATCCCGTCGAGCGCGGTCACCTCGTACGGCAGGTCACCGCCGTACCAGTCGGAGTAGAGGGTGTCCGCCAGTGGACCGAGCACGGCCACCTTGCGGGTGCGGGCCGGGTCCAGCGGAAGGGCCTGCCGGGAGTTCTTCAGCAGCACCATCGCCTCACCGGCGGCCTGCCGGGCCAGCCGCTGGTGTTCCGGGCTGTTGATGACGTCCGGGGTGATGCCGCCGTGGCGGCCACCGCCCGGGTCGAACTCACCCAGCCGGAACCGCACGTTCAGGATCTCCCGGATCCGGGCGTCGATGTCCGCCTCGGTCAGCAGGCCGGTCGCCAGCGCCTGCTTGAGGGCCGTCACCGTCGGTTGGGCGTTCGTGTCGTCGGTGATGAAGCTGTTGAGGCCGGCCTTGACGATCGCGGCGTTCGCCTCGGGCTGGGTGGCGTAGTAGCCCTGGGAGGCGACGAGGTTGTTGGGCGCCCAGGCGTCGGTGACGTTCATCAGCGGCTGGTCCGTCCAGCCGCGTACCACGGTGGCCAGGTCCGGATCCACCGTGGCGGGACGCCCGTTGATCAGGTTGTACGCGGCCATCACGCCGGTCGCCGCGTCGGCCGCGATGGCCGGCTTGAACGCCGCGCGCTCGTACTCGTTGAGTACCCGAGGCGGCACGTTCGACGACGTCACGTCGCGCCGGATCTCGTTGTTGTAGGCCAGGTAGTGCTTCAGGGTCGGGGCACTCTTCAGGTGCTCGGGATCGCCGCCGGTCATCCCCGAGCCGTACGCGGTGGACATCGCGGCGGTGAGCAGTGGGTCCTCGGAGTAGCCCTCCTCGTTGCGCCCCCAGCGGGGGTCGCGCAGCAGGTTGACCACCGGTGCCCAGAGGTTGAGACCCCACACCCGGGGATTCTGCGCGTGATAGCCACGCGCCTCGTCGCCGACGGCCGAGCCGACCCGGTTGATCAGGTCGGTGTCCCAGGTGCTCGCCATGCCCACCGGCTGGGGAAAGGACGTGCCGCGGGCCTTGACGACAGCGCCGTTGTTGTCGATGTCGGTCGACCAGGCCACCCCGTGCAGGGCCTCGGTGCCGGTCTTGAACAGGCCGATGCCCAGCCGGGGAACGGCCGGCTGGTACTGGTGCAGCCAGGAGATCTTCTCGTCCAGGGTGAGCCGGCCGAGCAGGTCGTCGACCCGGGCGTTCACCGGCAGGTGCGGATCGCGGAACGGGTAGGTGGGCTCGGCGAGGGCGGTGCCGGGAACGGCCGGTAGGGCCAGTAGGACGAGCGCGAGCACGGCGATTGCGCGCCGAAGGCGCTTGTTCCCCATTTGCTTCTCCTCATGTCGTACGACAGACGCCCAGCGGACGCCTCGACCGGCGTGGCCAGGCTCGACACCCGGCTGACGGGCCTGGACGACGGATCGTCGAAGCGCTTCGACGACGGGGCCGCACCATCACGGCCATGATTGTTGTGATCCGCGCAACTATAGATGGGCGCCAATAACCGAGCAACACCACGACTGGACGGCGGCAGCGTTGACCTCGGGCACGTCGACGGTCTGCTACGGCTGGGGGCGCCGGTGCGCGTTCTCGACCAGGGCCGCGGCGACATCGCGCAGCTTCTGGTTGGCGTCCTGGGACATCCTGCTCAGGATCCGGAACGCCTCGTCGGGGGTGCAGCGTCGCTCGGCCATCATGATGCCCTTGGCCTGTTCGATCACCGCGCGGTGTTCCATGGCCGCCTGCATGTGCTGTGCCAGGGTGGCTGTCGCGTCGAACAGGTGGGCGTTGGCGAGCGCGACAGCGGCGTAGCCGGAGAACGTGTGGGCGAGCAGGATCGCTTCGTCGTCGAACGCGCCGGGTTCGGTGGAGTACATGTTCAGCGCACCGGTGACGGCCTCCTGGACGGGCAGGCCGACCGACAGCGAGCTGCGCACCCCGGCGTCGAGGGCTGCCGGGGTGTAGTGCGGCCAGCGCTTCTCGCGGGTCAGGTCGGGCACCGACACGATGGCTGTGGTGGCGGCCGCTTCCAGGCACGGGCCGCCGCCTTCCTCGTACTGCCGTTCGTCCATGGCCACGGCGAGTTCGCCGGTGAACGCCGCGGTGTACGCGTTCCTGCCCCGGATCAGGGTCACCGACGCCTCGTCGACGCCGGCGATGGTCCGCTTCGCGAGGGACGCGACCTGCTGCAGAACACCTTCGAGGTCGGTCTCGTCCAGCTTGATCCGGCCGAGTTCGGCGAAGGCGTGCGTGGGTTCCAGGGGAGGCTGATCGGCCACGGATGGGTGTCCCTTGACGAGGGCACAACAGCTCGAATCCGCCGGACAAGCTGATGCGCAGGCCACTGCAGGCTTCCGGTGCGGCAGGAAGCCGGGACCTGCGCCGCTTTTTGACGCCGGGCTCGTTGACGCAACCTGATGCGTCGACCGCAGGGCTCGGAGTCTAGTAGTCGGACACCGAAGCCGTGAACGCCCGCTGCGGTCTGCTCGATCGTCCTATGCCGTCCTCGCCCGTTGCGTCACCACGATGCAGCCGAGGACGATGACAGCGGTCACCAGCACTGTGACACTCAGGTGCTCGCCCAGCAGAATCACGGCCCACGCCAGCGTGAGCAGGGGCTGGGCGAGTTGGAGCTGACTCGCCCGCTCCACCCCGATGAGGCCCATGCCGCGATACCAGACCACGAACCCGCCGAACTGCGAGACGCCCGCTATGTACGCCATCCCCCCGATGGCCTCAGCTGTGAAACGCACCGGCTCATAGGGGAGCGCGATCGCGCACACCACGAGGTTGACCGGTGCGGCCAGGACGACACCCCAGGCGATGACCTGCCAGCCGGGCATGCGCGCCGAGAGCCGCCCGCCCTCGGCATAACCGGCAGCGCAGACCAGCAGCGCGCCGAACAGATAGAGATCGGCGATCGTCGGTTGACCGTGGTTCTGCGAGATGGTGAACGCGATGACGGCGGCCGCGCCGATCGAAGCGGCCGCCCAGAACGCTCTGGACGGACGACGCCCCGTACGCAGAGTGGAGATCGTCGCGGTGGCCATCGGAAGCAGGCCGATGACAACGGCCGAGTGTGCTGTCGACGATGTCTGCAGGGCGAAGGTGGTGAGCAGTGGAAAGCCGATCGCGCAGCCGGCTGCCACGACGGCGAGGGCGCGCCAGTCGCCACGGGCGGGTAGCGGCGCTCGCGTCGCGATGAGAGCGATGACCGCGATAGCCGCGGCGAGGACGCCCCGGACTCCCGTGGCACTCCACGGACCGAAGCCGTCGAGCGCCCACTGGGTCGCCGGGAAGCTGAACGAGAAACTCAGCACGCCGATCGCGGCGAGCAGCGTTCCCCTCGGCAGTGGCGATATCTCGGCGGGAGCAATAGTGCTACTCTGGACACTCATGAACCATGATAGCAATGCGAGCGTCCTAGCCAACTCTCTCGCCGAGGAGATAGCGCTACTACCCGAGGGTGCCCGCATTGCTACTCATCGGGAGTTGGTGCGCCGCTTCACCGCGAGCGGCACCACCGTCTCCGCGGCGCTGGCCCTCCTTGCGCAGCGCGGGCTCATCGTGTCCCGACCCGGCGCCGGGACATTCCGCACGGCGGCCCGCACGGTTCCCCACACCGGGGACACGTCGTGGCAGGAGTCGGCCCTCGACGTCGCGAGCGGGGAACAGTCATCGCTCGGCACCGTTCGCGACTTCAAGGCGCCCGCACTGATGGGGATCCTGTCGACGTCAGGGTCGGACATCGTCGACCTGAACGGCGGCTACCTCCATCCCGGGCTACAGCCACTGGGTCCCCTGTCCACGGCGTTGTCTCGCGCCGCGAAACGGCCCGAGGCATGGGACCGCCCGCCCGCCGGTGGGGTGCCCGAGCTACGCGACTGGTTCGCCGCCGACATCGGCGGCGGTCTGGGCCGTCACGACGTACTCATCTGCGGAGCCGGGCAGAGTGCGCTGGCAACGACGTTGCGTGCGCTCGCACAGCCGGGAGACCCGGTCATCCTCGAGTCGCCGACCTATCCGGGCACCATCGCGGCCGCCCACGCGGCGGGCCTGCGCACCGTGCCGGTTCCCCTCGACGCCAACGGCCTCTGCGCGGATCACCTCGATCAAGCCCTCACTCGTACGCGGGCACGCATCGTCATCGTCCAACCGCTGTTCCAGAACCCCACCGGGGTGAGCCTCTCGGCGGCTCGACGAGAGGAGATCCGAGCCATCGCGCGCCGCCACGCGGCCTTCGTCATCGAGGATGACTTCGCCAGACACATGGCGCACAGCGACGCCGCCCCCTCACCACCGCCGATGATCTTCGACGATCCGGAGGGGACGGTCGTCCACATCAGGTCGCTGACGAAGGTGACCTCGCCGAACCTGCGCGTCGGTGCGATCGCAGCCCGGGGACCGGTCCTGGCCCGACTGCGCTCGGCGCACGTCATCGACACCCTGTTCGTACCCGCCCCGCTGCAGGTCACAGCACTGGAGGTGGTCACCGCCGCCGGCTGGAGGCGCACCCTGAAGGGGCTCGGCGCCGCACTCGCGCACCGCTGCAAGGTAGCCACCGACGCTGTCTCGGCGACATTCGGCGACCACGCTCTCGCCTTACGCCCCCGCGGCGGTTACCACCTGTGGGTCTCGCTACCGGCGCACCTCGACGAGCACCAGCTCGTGACTGCCGCTCTCGCGAAGGGCGTTGCCATCACACCCGGCACGAACTACTACGTCACCGACAGCAGCGTCACGCATGTCCGTCTCAGCTATGTCGCGGCGCCATCGGCGTCCGACATCGACAACGCCATTCGCCGACTCGCGCCGCTCATCGTCGAGCCCTGACCCCCAGTCGTCCTGCCACGGCCTCCGCGAACCGGGTCGCACCGTGGTCGGTGAACGGGAGGTTCAGCGACGGCTCACACAGCTCCAACTCCAACACGACAGGCGTACCGTCAGCAGTGCGGATCACGTCGACCCGGGCGTAGACCAGCGGACGGTCAAGCATCAGGTGCGCGCCGGCCGCCGCGAGCGCCGCCGAGGCCACGGCACGTTCATCAGCATCGGCTTCACGGGGCGTGCGGCTCTCGAAGGTGGGGACGTTCACCGTGCCGTCCGGCATGAGCATCGCGCTCTTGCGGATGGCATGGCTGTAAACGCCATCGAAATAGATCAGATCCGTCTCGCCGGCCCGGTCGACCGACTCCACGTACGGCTGGAGCAGGGCAGCGAAGCCCTCGGAGCGCAGCCGCGCGACATGGGCAGCCGCGTCGGCCTCCAGGGCGCGAACGAAGCGCTGAACGTCCTTCGAGTAGGCGCCGACAGTGGGCTTGACCACGAATTCCCTGGCGTCGGGATGCACAGCCAGGAATTGCCGCACCGCGACGGCCGGATCCGCGTCCGGCGACACGAACGTGCTGGGCACCACCGGTACGCCGTGCGCGGCGAGATCGGCCAGGTAGGACTTGTTCAGGCTCCATTCGACGACAGGTAGCGGATTGTGGAGTTCCGTCACGGCGTCGACGCGCTCACACCAGGTGAGAAAGGCGGGCAGGCGATCCACGTAGGTCCACGGGGAGCGCAGCAGCACCACGTCGTACGCCGACCAGTCCACTGCCGGGTCCTCCCAGTCCCGCACCTCGGCGGCGAGCCCCGCAGCCGTACAGGCGTCGAGCAGCAGGGTCATGTCGTAGTCGATCGGAAGACTGGCCTGGTCTGTGACCAGCGCGACGTTGTTCACCGTAGGAACTCCTTCACCATGGCAGGACCTCGTCGAGGTGGACATAGCTGCCGCTCGGGCCGTCAGCGGGGAGCAGCGCCATGGCGACGCTCGTCCTCGCGCCGACGGAAACGTCCAGGTCACCCGCTCCGTCGTTCATCTCCGTCTTGGTGTAGCCGGGATGAACCGAGTTGACCTTTATCGGGGTGTCCCGCAGCTCGTACGCGAGGTGCACGGTCCAGGAGTTCACCGCGCTCTTCGACGCGCTGTAGGCGGGCAGCGACTTGAACGCGTCGCTGTAGACATACGACGTCGGATCGCTGTGTCGGGTCAGCGACGCGAGCAGACTGGAGACGTTGACGATGCGTCCCGCCTCGGACTTCCGAATGAGCGGCAGGAAGGCCGTCGTCACCTCGACGACACCGAACAGGTTCGTGTCGAACGTCGCCCGCCACTGCGCCATGGGCTGTTCGGAAGGCTGCCTGCCGTACTCCTCGATGCGAATGCCCGCGTTGTTGACCAGGATGTCGAGGCGGCCGTACTTCTCCGCGACTTCCGCGGCGGCCGTCGCGATGCTCTCCGGGTCGGTGACGTCCAGGTGGAGCGGTGAGACATCGGCCCCCGCGCCTCGCAGGCTCGCCACGGCTGTCGTCACCGCGTCACTCCGGCGGCCGGCGACCAGCGTGTGGACGCCGTTTTCCGCCAACTGTCGTGCTATCTCGTGACCGATGCCGCGGTTGGCGCCGGTGACGAGCGCGACCTTCGGACGGACCTGCGACAAGGTTTCTCTCCCAACTACCAGATTGCTGACAAGAACTTGGCGATCGGCGGGCCGAAGCGGGCGATGTCGACCAGGAAAGCGTCGTGACCCTCGTCCGATTCCATCGCCCTGAATTGCACGTCCGTGGTGCTCCTCCTGATGCCGTCCGCGATCTCGCGCTGCTGGCGCAGCGGGAACAGCGTGTCGGTTTCCACCCCGATCACCAGCGCGGCGTCGAGGCACAGCCGCGACAGCGCCGCCTCCGCGGTGCTTCCGCAGGATTCACCGAGGTCGAACAGGTCGATGCACCTGCTGAGGTAGAGATAGGTGTTCGGATCGAAGGTGTGCACGAACCGGTCGGCGTGCGCCTGAAGGTAGCCCTCGACCCGGAACTCGGCGCCGAACTGGCCGTTCCCCGTCCGGTGTCCTGCGGCCAGCCGCCTGCGGCCGAAGCGCTGATCCCATTCCTGGGCCGAGCGGTAGGTCATCATGCCCAGCTTGCGCGCGAGGAGCATCCCGGACCGCGGATAGTGCCCGGGGTCGTCGCCGTAGCGCCCATGCGACCACTGTGGGTCGGATCGGATCGCCTCGCGCTGCATCGAGCGGATGGCGATCGCGTAGGGCAGGGAGTGCACCGCCCCGGAGATGTTGATGTGGCTTCGGGCCAGACCCGGGTGGCGGGCCAGCAGGGACAGCGCGCTCATCCCGCCCATGGAGGTACCGACGACGCAGGCCACGGTGTCGATGCCCAGCGCGCGGAGCAGGACGGCCGCCGCGTCGGCGATGTCCTCGATGGACACCTCCGGGAACTCCAACCCATAGTGCTCACCGGTGGCGGGATTGACCGAGGCCGGTCCCGTTGAGCCCTTGCAACTGCCGAGCGCGGCCATGCAGATCACATGCCAGCGGTCGGTGTCGATCGGCTTGCCCGGCCCCACCATGTGCTCCCACCAGCCGGGGCTGGGGTCGTCCGGGTGCGCGGCAACGTGCGCGTCGGGGGACATGCCGGTGAGGATCAGGACGACGTTGTCCCGGGCCTCGTCCAGTCGCCCGACGGCCTCATAGGCGACCCTGGCCCCGTTGAGTACGCCCCCGCGCCTCATGGCGAAGCCGTCGGGCAACGAGACGAAACGGGTAGCTGGAGGAACGAACTCCCTCATTCGCGAACCCGATCAGATGGCGCTGGAGCCAGCGTCCAGCGACGCCAGCCACTCGTCGTCCGACTCCTCGTTCATGCCGTCGAACAGGAATGTGGACAGGTAACGCTCACCGGTGTCGGGAAGCATCGCGAGTAGCACCGAACCCTCCGGTGCCGTCTCGGCGGTTCGCAGGGCTGTGGCAAGCGTCGCGCCGGCCGAGATGCCGACGAAGATGCCCTCCTCGGCGGCCAGGCGGCGCGCGGTGTCGCGGGCCACGACCTCGTCCATCGTCACAAGCTCGTCGATGACAGTGTCGTCGAGGACGCTGGGCACGAAGTTGGGCGCCAGGCCCTGAATCTGGTGCACGTTCCAGTCCTTGCCGGCCAGGACTGCGGCGTTCTCCGGCTCCAGGACGACGATGCGTACGGTAGGGCGCGCCAGCTTCAGCATCTGGCCGACGCCTGTCAAGGTGCCGGTGGTGCCGAAGCCCGTGACGAAGTAGTCCAGGCGTTTGCCCGCGAAGTCACCCATGATCTCGGCGGCCGTGGTCTCCCGGTGGTACGCCGGATTGGCCGGGTTGTCGAACTGCCGAGCCCGGAACCAGCCGTGCTTCTCAGCCAGTTCGTCGGCGATCCGGTTGCCGCCGCTGCTGCCGAGGGAGCCGGGGAAGAGGAGCACCTTGCCGCCGTACGCGCGGATGAGCTTGCGCCGCTCCTTGGAGTAGGTGTCGCCCATCACCGCCACGAATTGGTAGCCCCTCGCGGCGGCCACCATCGCGAAGGCGATACCGACGTTGCCCGAGGTGCACTCCACGATCGTGTCGCCAGGCTTGAGCTGCCCTTTGGCCTCGGCGTCCAGGACCACGCCGAGGGCGAGGCGGTCTTTGACCGAACCACCAGGGTTGAACGACTCGACCTTCACATAGACCTTTGTGTGCGCCGGGGCCATCCGCTGGAGTCGAACGATCGGGGTGCGACCGATGGTGTCCAGGATGCTGTCGTAAAGGGGCATTGCGGGAACCGTCCTCCGAGATCAGGCCGCGGCGAGCGCGGGGGAAACCATGTCGAGGATCACGGCGAGGGCCTGCTGGATCTGCTCCTCGTCCATCGGGGCGTTGAACTCGGCCAACTCGACGCCGATCAGTCGTTCCCTCGGAATGGCGTCGAAGATTGCCCGGATCTGCGCGGGAAGCAGGCCATCGGGAACCGTGTAGTCCGCCGGGACCGCACCCGGATCCATGACGTCCCAGTCGATGTGGATCCACACCGGTGCGCCGTCGGTGGCGGCCAGGACGCTCTCGGCCGTTGTCTGACTCGGTGGGATGATCCGTACTCCCGCATCCTCGATGAGTGTCCGCTCAACCGGGTCGACGTCGCGGGTGCCGACGAGGACTGCCTGCTCGGGCTTCAGTCCCGCTCCGTGGCCGCTGTCCCACAGACCACATGCGCCGGACAGCACCATGCCACCCAGATAGCCGGTGTCGGTGGTCACCGGGGTGTTGAAGTCGCCGTGCGCGTCGATGTAGAGCACAACGGCATCGGGATACCGCTGCGCGACCACCGGCAGGGTGGCGAGGCTGACCGAGCACGTGTTGTTGAGCAGGATCGGAAGGTTGCCGCTGTCGAGGCTCTCGGTGACGGCTCTCGCCATGCCGAGCAACGTCTCGCGGGCTTGGGGAAGGCTTTCGGTCCAATCGTCGGTCACGGCCGGCGCCGGCGTTCCGATGTACCGGGCGGAGAGCCCGTAGCGCTCCTCCACAGCGCGCGCCGTACGCGCCGCGCCCTCGATCATCCGCGCCGCCCGGTCCGCCACCCGTCCTTGGGAGACGATGAGGTCGATCATCAACGTAGGCCCTTTCCATCTGAATCGTTGCCATGACTGCCCACGAACGAGGCGTTGTCGTGCCGGTCGGCCGCGAACGGGCACCGATCTGCCGGCTCGGCATCGGTCTCGGCGAGGCTGTACTGAAGCCACTCGAGGGCGCCCCCGCCGTAGGTGCTCAGGTGCCGTGAACGGGGAATGCCGTCGAAATGGTCGACGCGGTCCCGGATGTTCGCTCGTACCTTCCGGCCGCTGGGGGTGTCACCGGCGAAGACGTCGAAGCGTTCCCGCGGGTTGATGACGATCATGAAGTGCGCACCGAGATTGCGGCTGCGCCGTCGGTGGTGGGCTGGACTGCTCATGTTGCAGAAGAGCGGCATACCGTTGAAGCACATCGACCAGTCCGGGGAGTCCGGTTCCTTCGCCACGTGCTCGGGCCAGGGCGCAGGGTCGATCGCGTGAAGTTCGGAGAGAACACGCCAACCGAAGGCGTGGTAGTCATCGAGGGTCCGGGCCTGCACCGCATCCTTGGCGAACGCCACCACCAAGGGGTATGCGGTGTCGAGGCGGCCGTCCCAGCGCATGGAGAGTTCGACATAGCCCTCAAGGCCTTCGGCGAGGTACTGGATGCCGGCCTTGTCGGCGCTTTCCACGAAGATGAACCTTACGATTTCCTTCTTGAAGGCATTGCGTGAGAAAATGCACGGGAATTGCGCATCACCGAGTCTTGACTTGAGGTCCTCAAACGCAAGTCGGTGCCACCCCTCAGCGTGCTCGGCCACGTGCTTCTGTAGGCGAAGTATTGTCCTCTGACCAGACACATCCAATTGAATAACCCCGCTACCCTTTGACTGCCCCAGCCGGGCGCTGCTCGGTTACCTGGCCCGGTACCACTTACTGCCCCTACCGCGATGATGAGAGAGGTTGTCGCCGACGCCGGACGGTGTCGACGAATCGCTGACAGGGACACCGCCACCCGCTCTTCCGGGTGGGTTTCTTCGTGACGTAACTGTCGGCACTCGACCTGATCGACCGGTACTGAGGTGGTTCCGCAGGACGGCGATGCAGTGCACGACAGTTTTCGACAAACGACCAGGAACCGGCCGAGCTTGGTCGATCAGGCCACGGATCGCTCCCCGCCCGTCACGGTTGGCCGGCCTTCGGCCATCACATCGCCTAGCTGCCCAGACTCGAAGTGCGCCGGTCCGGTGCCCGCGTCCGGGCGGCACGACGCCCTACGTGTTGCCGATGTCGCCCGCGCGCTGCCCCACACGCTCAGGCGCGCTCGAAGTCCTGATCGGCTTCGACGGCGACCTCGCCGGTGAAGCCACCCGCCTGGACAGTCACATCCGCGGACCGCTCAGCCAGACCCACAGTGCCCTCGGACGCGCACTGGGCCCAGAAGTGCAGCACAGGGCCCTCCTCGAACCGCTGTCGCCGTGCTGCGGCCCAGTTGGCCTGCGCAAAGCCGGCCGCCGCAACTCACCGCCGTCGCCGTCAAAAATGCTCTCCGCACCATGACACCTCCTGACGATGAGTAACGGCACCATTACTTCCCGCTGCTAGATATTTACACGTAACACTCTCGTCGACAACCGGTAATGTCCGTGACACAAATCACATGAGAGTGTCACGGAGAGTAGTCGACAATCTGATAGACCGCTCGCCTAATCACCTCCCCGGCGCCCCCAGGTTCCCAATTTGCCGAACCAGGACCTCGGACCCGAGCCGTCAATTGCTAGGCGCCGGAAATGGTATTGATCGCCCGCCTCGCCCGGCCATCCTTGACGTGAGTCGGCCCGCCCAGGAACGTCGGTGAATCCGTGAACAGAATCGCCAGAGCGCATTGCGGATCTGCGGACCGGCCTGGATCAGGCCCGTCCCACGGCTCTCGAGGGCCGGTGCTGACCTGCGGCAACAAGGCGAAGAGGCCCGCCCGACGTCCACGACCAACCCCGCTGAGCAGTTGCCAGCACAGCGCATCTCAGCAACGGGTCGAGTCGAGGCACCATGAACCCGCCATCGCAGGGTGGCGCTACCGCGGCGCGGCGACAGCCAGGCATCCAGGAGGACGCAGCCGTGTCCAACGGGCTCCCGGGACCCACCGAGCGACCACCGCCGTACGCGAAAAAGGCCCCGACCCAGTGTGAACCACCAGGTCAGGACCTCGATCGTTGGTGCGCCGCCAGGGACTCGAACCCCGAACCCGCGGATTAAGAGTCCGCTGCTCTGCCAGTTGAGCTAGCGGCGCTCGTTCGGCAACGGAGAAAACATTAGCACCCGCCCGAGCCGGGCTCCAATCCGGTTACCCGGCTCCCCCCTTCGGTCGAGCTTTGCGGGCAAAACGGCACAAACCTACCAGCGCGTTCTGGACGGGGGCGTGGGTTGCGGCGGTGATGCGGCACGATGTCCGCCAGGTACGCGAGAACAGAGGTGGGGATGACACGGTTCACGCGAGCCGGGGCGGTGGTGGGCGCTCTGACTCTGGTGGCGTCGCTGGCACTGACCGGGTGCGGCGACAAGCAGAAGAAGCCGGCATTCGTCGGCGGGACGTCGACGGCAGAGGCGGGCGGCGCACCGGGCTCGTCCGCGCCCTCGACACCGACCACACCGAGTACGCCGAGCGGGCCGACGCTCACGCTGAGCCCGGCCGACGGCGCGAACAACCGGCCGGTGAGCACGGAGATCAGCGCGAAGCTCCCCGACGGCGGAAAGGTTTCGGCCGTCACTCTCACCGCCGACGGCGGGGGCACGGTGGAGGGCAAGCTGCGCACCGACGGTTCCGCCTGGGTGCCGTCCGCCCCGCTGAAGTTCGGCACCCGCTACACCGCCACGGTGACGGCGAACGCGGCCGACGGGACGAGCAGCCAGGGCACCAGCAGCTTCACCACGATGGCCAAGCCGAAGTCGACAATCGGAAGCGGCCTGTACCTCTTCGACGACAAGAGTTACGGGGTGGCCATGCCGGTGGTCACCGAGTTCCACCCGGGCATCCCGAAGAAGGACCGGGCGGCGGTGCAGAAGCGGATGTTCGTCCGCACCGATCCGCCGCAGCCGGGGGCCTGGCACTGGGTGGACAACGGCACGCAGGCCTACTACCGGGCTCCGGAGTACTGGAAGCCCGGCACGAACATCTCGGTGCGGATCGCCCTGGCCGGGATGCCGCTGAGCAACGGCAGGTACGGCGACATGGACCGCAAGGCCACCGCCAAGATCGGCCGGTCGTTCCAGATGAAGGTCGACAACGCCAACAAGAAGATGTTGGTGTACGAGAACGGCGCGCTGGTCCGCACCATTCCGGTGAGCCTGGGCAAGAAGAGCACGCCGTCGTCAAGCGGCACGATGGTCGTGATGGAGAAGAAGGAAGCCACGACCTTCGACACCCGCGACGACCCGGACCCGGCCAACCGATACGTCACCGACATCCAGTTCGCCCAGCGGCTCACCTGGGGTGGCGAGTACATTCACGCCGCGCCCTGGTCGGAGCACGTACAGGGGCGACAGAACGTCTCGCACGGCTGTGTGAACGTCTCGATGGTCAACGCCCGGTGGCTGTTCGAGAAGACGCGGATCGGTGACCCGATCACGGTGAAGGGCACCGAGCGCAAGATCGTCGCCGGCAACGGCTGGACGGCGTGGAGCCTGAGCTGGTCGGCGTTCGTCAAGGGCAGCGCGCTGCCCGTGCCCAGTGGTGGGGCCGGCCCGCTGCTCTGAGCCCTGTCGGCCCTCTCGCGCCGACCCTGCCGATGGCGGGGTCGGCGCGTACCCTTGCACTCCGGCGAGGCGACGATGCCGCGGCGACCCCACCGCCCACCCCCGCACGGAGACGAGCCACGCTCACGAAACGCCGGATAATAGCAAAAATCCGGCAGGATGATCGGCGTGTTTCGGTTCACCCTCGGCAACCGGGGCCGGCTCTGGCGCGTCAGTAGGAGACGATGGGGCAGCGAACACGACTGTGAGGGAATCATGCGAGCTAGCCAGGATCAGCTGATCAGGCACCGTGGGCGACGCCGCGTGTTCGCGGCGGGGTTCCTCGCCGTGGCGCTGGCCTTCACCGCCGCGTGCACCGACGGCGACGGCGGCGGCAAGCCGTCCTCGTGGCACGGCGGCGACGAGAGCCCGCCGCCGAAGGCAGCGGCGACGATCAGCGAGCCGGCGGCCGACGCCAAGGACGTCCCGGCCTCGACCGGCATCACCTTCACCGCGAAGGAAGCAGTGCAGACCGCCGTCGAGCTCAAGGACGCGGCCGGCAAGGCGGTCGAGGGCGCAGTCGCCGCGGACGGCAAGACGTGGCAGCCGGCCGGCGCGTTGGAGTACGGCACGAGCTACACGGCGACCGTGACCGCCACCGGCGACGATGGTCGCCCCGCCACCGCGACCAGCACGTTCACCACCATGGCCAAGCCCGCCAACCAGGTACGGGTGAGCAGCTTCCTCGGCGACAACCAGGTGGTCGGGGTCGGCATGCCGCTCATCGTGAAGTTCAGCCGGGCCATCCCGGAGGACTACCGCGACGACGTGCAGCGCCGGATGACGGTGACCTCGACCCCGGCCCAGGAGGGCATCTGGCACTGGGTCAGCCCCACCGAGGTCCGGTACCGGCCGAAGGAGTTCTGGAAGGCCAACAGCAAGATCTCCTACCGGGTGCAGGCCGGTGGCCTGCCGATGGGTGAGGGCTGGTACGGCCGCGCCGACCTCGCGGTGGACGTCAAGATCGGCCCGTCGCTGATCATGACGGTGGACAACAAGACCAAGCGGATGACGGTGACCCGCAACGGCGCTGTGATCAAGACCATCCCGGTCAGCCTGGGCAAGAAGAGCACCCCGTCGTCGAGCGGCACCATGGTCGTGATCGAGAAGCTGCGCAAGACGGTCTTCGACACGATGGAGGAGCTGGGCCCGGAGGAGGGTTACCGCACCAACATCGACTTCGCGCAGCGTCTCACCTGGGGCGGGGAGTTCATCCACGCGGCACCCTGGTCCGAGGGACAGCAGGGCAGCGTGAACGTCTCGCACGGCTGCGTGAACGTGTCGATGGCCAACGGCAACTGGCTGTTCAACAACACGCAGGTCGGTGACCCGATCACGGTCAAGGGCACCGAGCGCAAACTGCAGAACGGCAACGGCTGGACCGACTGGAACATGAGCTGGGACGAGTACGTCAAGGGCAGCGCCCTCCCGTACGAGCCGCCCGCCGATCCGGCCACCACGCCGACCCCGGACGGCGCCGGCACCCCGTCGCCCACGCCGACCGCCTGACCAGATCACGCCGACCTGAGCCAGATCAACTCGCGATACCGGAAACCGGGGCCTCCCGCTGAGCGGAAGGCCCCGGTTTCCTGGCATCGGAGTGGATCACCGGGCCTCGACAACGGCTCGGGTGCCCGACAACGACTCAGGCCCCCTCCGAAGAGGGGGCCTGAGCAGCACAACCAACTGGGTGACTGATGGGAATTGAACCCACGACAACCGGGACCACAACCCGGTGCTCTGCCAACTGAGCTACAGCCACCATGCCACCGTCGCCCGGTCGATCGCCCCGGGCGGGGTGCGGACCAATAATAGCTGCACCGCAGCCGGCCCCGTCCAGCGGGTATCCGGGGCCGCCCGCGCGGGGTCAGAGTTCGGCGGCGATCGCCTTGGCGGTCTCGACGTCCGGGCCGGGCAGCGGAACGAAGAGCGTGCGCCGGTAGTACTCCAACTCCCGGATGCTCTCCCGGACGTCGGCCAGCGCCCGGTGCGCGAGGCCCTTCTGCGGCTGGCCGAAGTACACGCGCGGATACCAACGCCGGCACAGTTCCTTGATCGACGAGACGTCGATCATCCGGTAGTGCAGGTGGGCGTCGAGGCGGGGCATGTCGCGGGCGATGAAGCCACGGTCGGTGGCGATCGAGTTGCCGCACAACGGGGCCGTGCGCGGATCCTTCACGAAGGTGCGGACGTAGTCCAGGACCAGGTCCTCCGCCTCGGTGAGGGTGACCGCCGAACGGCGAACCTCGTCGGTGAGGCCGGACTTGGCGTGCATCGTCTGCACGATCTCCGGCATCCCCTCCAGCGCCACCTCGTCGGCGTGGATCACCACGTCGACCCCGTCACCCAGCACGTTGAGATCGGGATCGGTGACCAGTGCCGCAACCTCGATCAGTTTGTCCCTGCCAAGGTCCAGCCCGGTCATCTCACAGTCGATCCAGACAAGGAGATCAGCCACCGGCACAGCCTACGCGCAGCCCACGCCCCGCGGCTGCGCGCTCTCGGGGGACCAGACCGCTAGGGTTTCGGGGTGCCAGCCGATCCCGTAGCACCGCCCGCCGTCACGGACGACGATCCCGGCGGCCGGACGGTCCGTCGCCTGGTCACGGTGGTGGCCCTCATCGCCGTGCTGCCAGCGCTCTACCTGCCGGGCCTGAACCACAAGTTCCTCGACCTCAAGATCTACATGTCGGCGGTCGACTGGTGGCGCGTCGGCCACCCGCTCTACGACTACGTCCAACCCGACCGGGTGCAGGGCGAGTTGTACTTCACCTACCCGCCCTTCAGCGCGCTGCTGCTGTGGCCGTTCGGCCTGTTGCGGCTCGGCGCCACCGTGGCGATCTTCACGGTGCTCACCGTGCTGGCCGTGGTGCTGACCACCCGCTGGCTGATGTCGCCGGTCATCGCCCGGCACCACCTGCCCCGGGCGTTCACACTGACCGCCGCCGTGCTGCTGGTGCTGGCCGTGGAGAGCACCCGGGAGACGATCACCTTCGGGCAGATCAACATGCTGCTGGTCGTGCTGATCCTGGCCGACCTCCTGTTCGCCGTACCGCAGGCGCGGCGCTGGGCCGGGGTCGGCGTGGGGCTGGCGACGGCGCTCAAGCTCTTTCCCGGCATCTTCATCGTGTACCTGCTGGCGACCCGACGGTGGCGGGCCGCCGCGGTGGCGAGCGCGACGGCGGCGGCGGCGACCCTGCTCGCGGCGGCGATCGCGCCGGACGACTCGTGGCGGTTCTGGACCCAGGAGCTGTGGGACAACGACCGGGTGGGACGCACCGACTACGTCGGAAACCAGTCGCTGTTCGGCCTGCTCAGCAGGTTCACCGCGCCGGAGAAGCCGGACCGGCTGCTCTGGCTGCTGCTGGTCGCCGCGGTCGCCGCCTACGGCCTGTGGCGGGCCGCCCGCGCGGCTCGCGCCGGTGACCTGTTGACGGGCCTGACGTTGACCGGGCTGGTGGGTTCGCTGGTCAGCCCGATCACCTGGACCCACCACATCTACTGGTTCGTGCCGGCGGTGGTGCTGCTCGTCGACGCGGCGCTGAACGCCGACCGCCCGGACGAGGCACGTCGGCGTCGGTGGTTGGCCGGGCTCGCCCTGGTCATCACCGCCGTGATCGTCTACGGCGTGGTGACCTTCCAGGAGTGGGGCGCGGGAGCGGTCCGCACGCACGACCCGGTGGACTTCGTGCTGCAGAACACCTACGTGCTACTCAGTTTGCTGTTGCTGGCGGCCCTGCCGGTGCGCGCGCGCCGCCGCCGACTCGCCGACCAGCCGCAGCCCGAGGAAAAATCGCGCCAAATGGACAGATCTACCTAGTAGCCACCACCGGCGCTAATCTGGTCTCATCTACCTCAAGCGTCGCTCGGGTAGCACCGATCCCCCGGTGAGGGTGGCCCTCCGCGTCGGCAGCGTGGAGGGCCACCCGCCGTTTCGTCGACCGCTCCCGGCCGGGCCGTGGCCTTCGCACCGGCCGGCGGCCACGCGAGGCTCAGCGTCGCCTCCGGCGCTCGGGGCACCCGGACCGGCTTCTCCAGGCCGGCGAGGGTCGCGGACCGGGCCGGTTCGGCACCGATCGACGACCGGGACCGCTGCCCCGCACCCGACCCGACCATGGTGAGCTGCCGCACGGCCGGAAACGGCGCGGGGTCCCGGGTGCCCAGGCCACTCAGCGAGGTGACGCCGAGCCGGCCGGCGAGCACCGGCACCTGATCCGGCTCCACCACGAAGATCACCTCGCGTGGGCGCAACGGTCGGAGCAGGAGCAGCAGAGCGCACGCCACCAGCAGGACACCAACGGCCAGCAGACCCCAGGTGGCCGGGCCGGTCCACCCCGCCCGCACCTCGGCGCGCAGGTCCAGTGCCAGGTCGGTGCCGCCGTCGGGGCGCATCAACACCAGGCTCATGGGCTCACCGGCCAGGTCGTCCGCACTCCACTCAAGCGAACCGATGCCCTGGCGTACCCAGGACGGCCCATCCGGCGGGTCGACCGGCACCACGGCCGCCGGATCGACCGGACCGTCAGCAGCCGGACCAGCCGGGTCCATCCGAACCGGCAGCGGGCCCTGGGCCAGCGCCACCCGACGGACCACCGCGTGCGGCACCGGCGCCAGCCAGTCACGCACGTCGGCGGTGGGCGCGAGCCCCACGAAGGCCGGGCCGTCCGAGGTCCGGGCGTCCAGTCGCAGCCGGGTCTGCCCGGTACGGGCAAACGGCGCCTCCTGGCGCAGCAGACGGTCGAGGTCGGTGACCACGACCGCGTGACCGGGCGTGCGGAGCGTCTCGAAGCGGGCGGCGAAGGCCCCGTCGGGATCGGCGTGTCGTGTCACCAACCACAACGCGCCACCGGCGAACAGCGCCGGAATCCCCATGGCCAACAGCAGCACACCGACGATCGCCCGCACGACACGCATTCGCACCGTCTCCCTCCGTAGCCAGATACCCGGCCGACCTTACCGACGCAGGTGCGGTGATCAGGGGATATCCACGGGCACCGTCCGGTCCGACCGCGGAAAACCCGCTGGCCCGCCGGATGGTCTCCGGCGGGCCAGCGGGTGCGACGGGGGTCAGGACTTGGCGACCGGCTCCCGACGGGTCCGGGAGAACGCCAGCCCGCCCAGCACCAGACCGGCAAGCCCGGCGACGAGACCGGCCACACCGAGGCCGACCGCGAGCCCGTTGCCCTCGTCGTCATCGTCGTCGTCGGGCGACGACACGACAGCGGCGCTCGGCGTGGCCGAGCCTGCCGGCGCCGCGGCGGCGGTCAGGGTGAGCACCGGCGCTGGGTGCTCCGGCTCCTCGGCGCCCGGCGCCGGCGGGTCGATCCAGCGCGAGATCTCGCCGTCCGAGTAGGTCTGCAGGACCTTGAAGACCATCGAGTCGACCTTCGGCAGCGGCCCCATGGAGACGGGGAACTCCTGGAACTGGCCGGGCTTCACCGCCGCGTCGCCGGTGGCCGTCCAAGTGATCTTGGAAATCGCCTCGGTGAGCTGGCTGCCGTGCACCTCGATCGGCGGGTCCACCTTGCGCTTCTCCGTCGCGACCGTCCAGCCGGGCACCGGCATCGTCGACACCGAACCGACCGGGGCGTTCTCCGGCAGCGTCACCTCCAGCTTGGTGGTCGAGGCGGTGTCGCTCTCGTTCGGCACCCGGAACGCCACCCGGGCGTACCCGCCCTGGGCCGCCTCCTTCGGGTTGACCGTGACGTGCGCGGACGCCGGTCCGGCGAAGCCGAGCACGGCGGTGGCGGCGGCGGTGAACGCCAGGGCGGCAGCGGCGGTTGCGGTGCGCCGGAATCGGGTCATGGGTTTCGCGAACCTCTCTAACGGATCGGCACGGTGGCGGTCACCGTGGCTTGGTCGATGTCTGTCGTACGGGCGGTGATCTTGATTTGCCAGTCGCCGGCGGTCGGCAGGCTGATGTCGCCGTAGGCGTGGCTGTCCGTCAACGGCAGCAACGGAATGTCGATCGGCTCGATCCCGGCCGAGGGCAGCGCGGCGGTCGCCCGCCACTCCACCACCGGCAGTGGCTGGTCGTCCTTGCCGTACGCGTAGAGGTGCACCGAGTTGTTGCCCCGCTCGGCCGGGCTCAGCTCGACCTGCATGGAGTAGAGCGGGCTGGACAGCCTGGTGCTGAACAGGCCGGCCTCGGCGCTGGACGGCCCGGCCACGGCGGTGCGGGCGGGCGTGGTCTGCACGAGCGTGGCGGACAGGCCCAGCACCACCACGGTGACCGCCAACTCCACCCAGACCGCCCGGCGGACCGGCGCCGGGCGCTGCGCGGCGACGCGGCGACGCACCAACTGCCGGGAGTACGCGGCCACGGCGATCACCACAGCGAACAGCCCGATCTTCGCCAGCAGCAGCCGCCCGTACGTGGTCTCGAACAGCGCCTGCGGGGTGGCCACCTCGATCAGCGCCTGCACGGTGCCGGCGAGCAGCAGCGCCGAGACGGCGAGCGCCGCCCAGCGCGACCAGATGGGCAGGATCGCGCCCAACTCCCGCTCGTCGGCCTGGCGCAGCAGGAACCCGGCGAGCATCAGCAGGCCACCCAGCCAGACCGCCATGCTGCCCAGGTGGACCGCGTCGACCACCACGGAGACCGCCGGCGCCGGGGAGGCCGCCGGGTGCCCGGCCAGCGGCCAGGTCAGCAGGGCGGCCCCGCCGAGCACGGCCAGGATGATCGCGTCGGTGCGGCCGGCCGGCCGCGCCAGCAGCGGCCGGAGCAGGAAGGCGGAGGCCGCCAGCAGGCCGAGTCGGACCAGGTGGGCGGCGCCGAAGGCGCTGCCGAACACGCTGCCGAACCCCTCGCCGGTCACGTCGAAGAGACCACCGCCGGCCGTGTAGGGCACCTGCAACCACAGGTCGGCGAGGGTGGCGACGGCCACCAGGCCGAGGCCGGTCCAGGCCAGCCGGGCCGGCCCTCGCCGGGAGAGCCGTCGCGGCCAGAGCGCCGCGAGCACCAGCGCCGGCCCGACCAGCAGCACCAGACCGGTGTAGCCGAGGAAACGAGCCACCTTCACCGCCGTGCCCACCACCGGGTTGGCGCGGCTGTCCGTGCCGGAGTCGACGGGCGGCGTCGACGGCGCGCCGACCGAGTAGGTGAACGCCCCGGACACCGGGTGACTGTCGGCGGAGATCACCCGGAAGCTGACCAGGTAGGTGCCGCGCCCACCGGCCGGGTCCACCGGGATGCGCACCTCGCCGCCGTCGAAGGACGGCTCACCCCGATCGGCGCGGACGCCGTCCGGCGCGATGACCCTGATCTTGCCGGGAACCTTGCGGACCGACTCACTGAACTTCAGGACCACCTCCGACGGCGCGCTCGACACGATGGAGGAGGCAGCCGGGCTGGTGCTCTCCAGCACCGCGTGGGCGCTGGCCGGGGTGGCTGGCGCGATCAACAGGGCGACGACGGTGACCAGCAGGCCGGCGGCGGCAGCCAGCCGGGCGATCCAGCGGCGGGGGGCGACAGTCATGCCAGCCATGGTCGCCGACCGCTGTGGATCTCGGCGAGTCGAGTTGGGCAGTGGGCTCAACTCTGCTCAGCCGCCCGTGCCGCGCGGGAGGGATCGCGTGTCATGCGGAGGTAGTCGGCTCCGGTGGGGGAAAAGTTCCCGACGTGGTGCAGACCATCCACGAGCCGAAGGACCGTGACGCTGCGTCCGGTGCCGCGTAACCTGGTTTGTCGTGATCCCCGTCCCGCGTGACACAGGTGCCTCCGGTCCGGCAGAGCCGGCCGGTGACGCCACCCGGGACCCGGCGACCGAGTGGGCGCTCAGCGCGCGCGACGGTGATCCGAGCGCCCAGGCGGCGTTCGTCCGGCTGACCCAGATCGAGGTCTGGCGGTTCGCCGCCGCCCTTGTCGACCCGGACAGCGCCGACGACCTGACCCAGGAGACCTACCTGCGGGCGTTTCGGGCCCTGCCCGCGTTCGAGGGCCGTTCCAGCGCCCGCACCTGGCTGCTCGGCATCGCCCGACGGGCCTGCGCCGACCACCTGCGCACGGTGATCCGCCGCCGCCGGCTCGACGAGCGGCTGGCCGCGAACGCGTACACCGACCGCCCGCACCCGGACCCGGCCGGCCAGTTCGGGGCGGCGGACCTGGTCCGCCGGCTCAGCGCCGAGCGGCGCGCCGCGTTCGTGCTCACCCAGTTGCTCGGCCTGTCGTACGCCGAGGCAGCCGCCGTCGAAGGGGTGCCGGTGGGCACCATCCGTTCCCGGGTCGCCCGGGCCCGCGACGAGCTGGTCGAGGCGGTCGGCGACGCCCTGACCGGCTGAGCGGGGAACTTCCGGCGCAGACGGGACGACAAATGAGCGTGACTGCACCCTCCCCCCGGGTCGGCCGTTGGCCGGTCGTCCGGCCCTGGCTCGGCACGGCGGCACGGCTCGGCCTCGCCGCCGTCTGGCTCGTCGCCGGCGCGTCGAAGGTCAGCGATCTCGCCGCCTCCGGGCGGGCCGTCAACGCGTACCAGGTGCTGCCGTACGACGTGGCGACGGTGGTCGGCGCGGCCCTGCCCTTTGTCGAGCTGGCGCTGGGCGTGCTGTTGCTGCTCGGGCTGGCCACCCGGCTCGTCGCCGGGGTGTCGGCCGCGCTGCTCGTGGTCTTCATCGTGGGGATCGCCTCGGCCTGGGCCCGCGGGCTGGCCATCGACTGCGGCTGCTTCGGCAGCGGCGGGCAGTTGGGCGAGGGGCAGGCACCCAGTTACCTCCCGGAGATCCTTCGGGACCTGGGATTCTTGGCACTGGCCGGATTTCTGCTGATCTGGCCGCGTACGCCGGTATCGGTGGACGGGTGGTTGTCCGGCGAACCCGCTGTGGAGGACGAGGATGAGTAGTCGCAAGGGAAAGCGGGACGCTGCCCGGATCGTCCGCGAGCAACTCGCCCAGGAGCGACGGCGTCGCCGCACGATCTGGGTCTCCGCCGCGGCGGTCGTCGTCCTGATCATCGCCGGAGTCGTCGGCTGGGTCGTCTGGTCCAACCAGCGCGCCGACACCTTCACCACCCCGCCCGGCGCGAACGCGGCAGGCACCGGCATCGTCACCGGTGGCGGGCCGGTCACAGTCGACGTCTACGAGGACTTCCTCTGCCCGGTCTGCAAGCAGTTCGAGCAGTCCACCGGCGCGACGCTCGAGCAGTTGGTGGCCGACAACAAGGCGAAGGTGGTCTACCACCCGGTGGCGTTCCTCAACCGCTTCTCCACCACCGGATACTCCTCCCGGTCCTCGGCCGCCTCCGGCTGCGCCGCGGCGGGCGGCAAGTACCACGAGTACGCCAAGGCGCTCTTCGCCCAGCAGCCGCCGGAGGGCAGCGCCGGGCTCACCGACGATCAGTTGATCGACATCGGCGCCGGCGTGGGCCTCGACCGGGGCTCGTTCGGCGGCTGCGTCAAGGACGGCACGTACACGACGTGGACCGAGCACGTCACCGAGGACGCCAGCCGGAGCAACGTCACAGGCACGCCGACCGTCAAGGTCAACGGTCAGCCACTCGACAACCCCACGCCGGACGCTCTCACCGCGGCCGTGGCGGCGGCCGGCAAGTGATCCGTACCCTGCTGGCCCGTGCCGGCCTGGTCGCTGCCGCCGCCGGCGTGGCGACCCTGCTCACCGCGGCGCCCGCCGCCGCGCACGGCGCGGACGCCCCCGACGGCACCGACTACCGCACCCGGACCACCGGGGTCACGCCGGCGCGGCCGGGGCTGGAGGTACGCGTCGTCGAGGCGGGCGCCCGACTGGAGCTGACGAACGACACCGGCCGGGCCATCGAGGTCATCGGCTACTCCGGCGAGCCGTACCTGCGGGTCGCCCCGGACGGGGTCTTCGAGAACAGCCGCTCCCCCGCCACCTACCTGAATCGCACCATCGCCGGGGACACCGCGCTCCCGGCCGAGGCCGACCCGGCCGCCCCGCCGACCTGGCGGCGGATCGCCGACGGGACCACCGTGCGCTGGCACGACCAGCGCGCGCTGTGGCAGGAGCCCGCGCCACCGGCGGCGGTACGCGCCGCACCGGACCGGGAGCACCGGGTCCGGGACTGGACGATCCCGCTGCGCGACGGTGCCGACCCGGTGACGATCGGCGGGACGCTCGACTGGGTGCCGCCGCCGGACGCGTACACCTGGTGGGCGGTGACGATCGTGGGGCTGCTCGCGGTGGGCGCGCTCGGCCTGCTCGCCGCCGCCGCCCCGGCCGGCGGTCGCGCGCTGTCCGCGCTCGGCGCGTTGCTTGTCGGCGGCGGTGTGCTGGCCGTCGGGTACCCGGTGGGGCGGGAGCTGGACGCGGGCGCACAGGGTGTGGGCGGCGTGGTGGTCGGGCTGCTGTCCGGGCAGATCTGGGCACTGCTCACCGGCCTGGGTGCGATCGCCGCCGGTTGGTACGCGCTGGCCCGCCGCCCGGCCGCCGACTTCGCGGTGGCGCTGGCCGGGGCCTGCCTGGCGCTCTTCGCCGGCGCGGCGAACGCCGCCGTGTTCGCCAGGTCCATCGCCCCGGTGCCCTGGTCGCCCGAGGCCGCCCGGGTGATGGTGGCGGTGGTGCTGATCACCGGTGCCGGTGCGACGGCCGCCGGCATCCTCCGACTACACGCCGCGTCCCGGGCCGCCGCCCGATCGCCGCGCGTCGAGGACGCCGAGCACGGGGCTACGGCCGCGGGGTGAAGCCGTAGGGAAGTTCGAGGCGGTGGCGGGCCAGCAGGTCCGAGTCCCGCAGCAGGTCGAGCGTGGGGGCGTCGGCCACGATCCGGCCGCCGTCGAGGATCACCGAGCGTTCGCACAGCTCCGCCGCGTACGGCAGGTCGTGCGTGACCATCAGCAGCGTCACCGGCAGGTCGCGCAGGATCTCGGCCAGCTCACGACGGGCCGCCGGGTCCAGGTTCGACGACGGCTCGTCGAGCACCAGGATCTCCGGGTGCATGGCGAGCACCGTGGCCACCGCCACCCGGCGGCGCTGCCCGAAGGAGAGGTGCTGCGGGGCCCGGTCGCGGTGCGCACGCATCCCCACGGCGTCGAGCGCCTCGTCCACCCGGGCGGCCAACTCCGCCCCGCGCAGGCCCAGGTTCGCCGGCCCGAACGCCACGTCCTCCGCCACCGTGGGCAGGAACAACTGGTCGTCCGGGTCCTGGAAGACGATGCCCACGCGGCGGCGCACCTCGGCCAGGGTGCCCCGGTCCGGTGTGACAGTCAGCCCGCCGACGCTCACGCTGCCCTCGGTCGGGGTGAGGATCCCGTTGAGGTGCAGCACAAGCGTGGTCTTGCCGGCGCCGTTGGGCCCGAGCAACGCCACCCGGTCGCCGCGCGGCACGCTCAGGTCCACCCCGTGCAGGGCGACGTGCCCATCCGGGTACGCGTACCGAACGCCACGAACGTCGAGCGAGACAGCGGTCTGCACGACACCGATCATGACAGCACGACGGCGGTGGCGGCGATGGAGGCGGCCAACACCGGCACTGTCGACGCGACCAGCCACTGACCGGCGCTCGCGGCACCGTCGCCCTGCCACACGGCGGGCATCCGCCCGGTGTAACCGCGCGACAACATCGCCAGATAGACCCGCTCACCGCGCTCGAAGGCACGCAGGAACAACGCCCCGATCCCGGCGGCGAAGCCGCGCAGTTGCCACAGGAAGCGTGGATCGTCGCCCCGGGAGATCCGGGCCACCCGCATCCGCCGCGCCTCGCCGACCAGCACGTCGAGGTAACGAAGCATGAACGTGGCGATCTGGGTGAGCACCTGCGGGCAGTGCAGCCGGTCCAACCCCACGATCAGATCCCGGGTGGTGGTGGTCGCGGCGAGCAGCAGCGAGGCGAGCACACCCAGGGTGCCCTTGGCCAGGATGTTCCACGCGCCGTGCAGCCCGTCCTCGGACAGTCGCAGGCCCAGCACCTCGACCCGGTCGCCGGTGCCGAGGAACGGCAACGCGACGGCGAACAGCACGAACGGCAACTCGATCAGCGCCCGGCTGAGCAACCAGCGCGGCCCCACCCGGGCCAGCGCCGCCACCGCCGCCACCAGCACGGCGTACGCGCCGAAGGCCCAGAACGCCGTCCGGGGGGTGGCCACCACGGCGATGGTGAAGACCACCATCGCCACGATCTTGACTTCGGGCGGGAGCCGGTGCACCGGCGAGTCCGCCTCGCGGTACAGCACATGCCCGTGACCGGCACCCATCGCGCGTCCCTCTGCTCAGCTCGCCGCGTCGGCGCGGCTACGGACGTCGCCGGACGTCGCGGAGTCGCCCTCGGCGGGTGTCGTCGTGTCACCGTCGGTCGGCGTGGTGCCGCCGGTCGGCGTGGTGCCGCCGGTCGGCGTGGTGCCGGCGGTCGGCGTGGTGCCGCGGCGGCGCAGCAGCCAGAAACCGCCAGCGCCGATCGCGAAGGTGACGAGCACCCCGAGCACCCCGGACAGGCCGGTGGAGACGAAGCTGTTCGACACGCCGCGCACGCCGTAGTCGGCAAGCGGGCTGTCAGCGAACTCGTGGTCCCGGGCCTGCTGAGCCGGGCAGCTTCCGCCGACGATGTTGTCGTCGGCGTCGACCGTGCAGCCCTTGAGCAGGGACGAGTCCAGCCCGTCCGGGTGGGACGAGGCGTAGTTGCTCACCACCCCGGCGAGCAGGAGGGCGACAAGCAGGCCACCGGCCAGGAACACCCACGAGCGATTCTTCATCGGACACCTCCGGTGACCGGGACGGCGGGGGCGGCGGGGGCGCGCAGCGAACGCAGCGCGTACACCAGGTCGGGTCGCACCTTCGCGACGGTGAGCACGGTGGTCGCGGTGATCAGGCCCTCGCCGATGCCGATCAGCAGGTGCACGCCGGCCATCGTTCCGGCCAGACCGGTCAGGTTGTTCCCCAGGTCGGTGGTGCCGCCCAGCCAGTACTGCAGGACGAAGCCCTGCGACGCGACAACCACGCTGAGCGTCGCGGCGACGAACGCGGTCACGGCCAGACCGGCCCGCGTACGGGGCAGCACCCGCAGCAGCACCGCGATCAGCACGTACGCCGCGGCGGTGCCGAGCAGCGCCATGTTCGTGATGTTGAGGCCGAGCATCGCCACGCCGCCGTCACCGAAGATCAGCGCCTGCACCACCAGGACCACTGACACGCAGAGCGCGCCGACCCACGGGCCGACAAGCATGGCGGCGAGCGCGCCGCCGAGCAGGTGACCACTCACGCCGGCCGTGAAGATCGGGAAGTTGAGCATCTGGACGGCGAAGATGAACGCGGCCACCAGGCCCGCCATCGGGGCCAGCCGGTCGTCCAGGTCGCGCCGGCCGCGCAGGACGCAGACGGTGAGCGCGGCGAGCGCGAGCGCAGCGAAGATCGCCGCCACGGGACCGTCGATGATCCCGTTCGAGATGTGCATCGCACGTGTTTCCACGCGACCTCCCACACGTCAGTGGGCCCGACCGGGCCAGCCTGCGTCAGCCTATTTCCCAAGACTCGTTGTTGCCAGACTCTGGCAACAACGCGAGGTGTTGATCACCTTGCGGCCGGCCGAACTCCGCAGCGGCCCGTCGCCAGGTTGATCGACTCGCCTTCCCGGAATCCGGGGTGTCCGCCTGGTGATCGACTCGCCTTTCTTGACTCCGGGGCATCCGCTGCCCGCGGATGCCCCGGTTTTCCTGAAGACGAGTCGACCAACAGCCAGCGGGGGCCAACAGGCGCGCGCCGACAGCCAGCGGGGCCGACAGGCGCGCGTCGCCAGCGACGGCACCCGCCCGGCCGGCGGTATCGTCGGGCCATGACCACGCCCGACCGCCTCTCCCCCGGTGACCCCGCGCCCGAGTTCACCCTCACCACCGACACCGGCGACCAGCTCTCCCTCACCGACCTGCGCGGCCGCAAGGTGGTCCTGTACGCCTACCCGGCGGCGATGACCCCCGGCTGCACCAAGCAGGCCTGCGACTTCCGCGACTCGCTCGCCTCACTCCAGGCCGCCGGCTACGAGGTCGTCGGCATCTCTCCGGACAAGCCGGAGAAGCTGGCGAAGTTCCGCGAGCGCGACGCGATCACCTTCCCGCTGGTGTCCGACCCGGACCGGTCGGTGCTTGGCGCCTACGGCGCGTACGGCGAGAAGCAGCTGTACGGCAAGACCGTCACCGGCGTGATCCGCTCGACGTTCGTGATCGACGCCGATGGCAAGATCGAGCGAGCGCTCTACAACGTCAAGGCCACCGGACACGTCGCCAAGCTCCGCCGGGACCTCGGCCTGGACTGAGCCGGTAGCCAGGGCACGGTCTCGACCATTCTCCGGGGAGGCCGGGCTCAACACCGTCGAAGCCGGACGCTCTAGACTCAGTGCGTTGGCGGGAGTGGCGTAACGGCAGCCGCGATAGGTTTAGGTCCTATTGTCCGAAAGGGCGTAGGGGTTCGAATCCCCTCTCCCGCACAGGTCAACACGCGCCGCGTGCCGCGCGGATGTTGGGCGTGTCACTGTCGAGGGTCGCGGGCCTGGTCGGCGGGTCAGGATGGCGGGCGTGAGTCTGCGCTTCGTCCTCGACCCCGACCTGACCCCGCGACTGCGCGCCGAGATCGTCGCGCTCTGGGCGGACGTCAGCAACGCCGGTGGCGCGGTCGGCTTCGTCCCGCCGGTGACCGCCGCCGACGTGCACGTGCTCGCCGACCCGACCTTCGCCGGTATCGCCGACGGACCGGACCGCCTGCTCGTCGGATACTCCGGCGATCGGCTGGTGGCCCTGCTGGTCTTCGGTGACAACCGTTTCCCGCTCAAGGCGCACTGGTGTGTGTTGAAGCGGGTGATGGTCCACCCGGACGCCCAGGGCGCCGGTTACGGTTCGGCGCTGATGGTCGAGGCCGCCCGGTTGGGCAGGCTGTTCGGCCACGAGGCGCTGCACGTGACGGTCCGCGACGGGTTGGGGTTGGACAAGTTCTACGGCCGCCTCGGCTACCGGGAGATCGGCCGGCTGCCGGCCGCGTTGCGGGTGGCGCCCGGTGACGACCGCGACGAGATCCTGATGTGGCTCGATCTGACGCCTGTCGACTGAGCGGTCAGCCCGCGCACCAGCGGGCGTTCGCCGCGGCCGGCTGGGTGCTCGGCGTGCCGGTGGCCGGCGCGCTCGCCTTCGCCACCTCGACCGGGCGGCGGGCCGGTGTCGGCGTACCAGCGGTGGGTTGCCGGCCGGGTGGCCGGGCCGACGCGGACGGGCGCGGGGTGGCCGCGACGGCGCCACGCCCGTACATCCGGACCGCGCTGTTCTGCACCTGGCCGGGTGCCATCCGGATGCCGCTGACGGTGGCGCGGTTGCCGTACACGTCGCTGACCCGGATGGTGAACGGTCCGGCTCCGGCGCCGGAGGCGATCAGCCAGTAGTTGTAGTCCTGCCGGGCGGCCGAGCGCCACGGACCGCTGTCACCCTGCCGGACCTCGACGGACCGCAGCGGGTTGCCGTGGTTGCCGACCCGGACGGCGAACCAGAACTGCGACGCGCCCTCCTTGATCCGGAAGGTGAGCGGACCGGGTAGCGGTGGGTTGACGACCGCGCGGTAGGTGACCGGGACGAGGCCCTGGACCGGTTCGGCGATCCGGGCGAACGCCTCGCGGGACAGATCGAGATGTCCGGGGGCGCACTCCGGGCACTGGTCCATGATCAGCACACGGACGGTGCCCTTCGGGCCGGTCACGTCGAGGAATCCACCGCAGGCGGCAGCGGCGGAGTACTCGGCCGGGCCGAGTGCGACGTAGAGCTTGTTGGCCGGGGCGGCGGGGTTCGAGCAGTTGCCGCCGGCGCCGTTCGAGTCGTAGAAGGTGGCCTTGCCGCTGTGCGTGGCGGTGCCGGTGGGCGGCGCGGCGGCGAGGGTCCGGCCGGCGGCGCAGGCCGGGGCGGCGCCGGACCGCATGGTCAGGGTGAGCCCCAGTGCGGCCGCGACAACTGTGACGCCGGCGGCGACCAGCCAGGGCGTCGAGCGGGACGACGACGCGGGCCGCTGCTGGGGAGCATGGTCCAGGTCGATGTCCACAACGCTTACGTCCGTCACGACGGCGATGCTGCCGGAACGGGGCGTGGACGGACAAGCCGGCTAAGCCAAAGCTAAGACAGCATCGACGGACGGTGATCGGCGCGTTCCGCCTGCCGGTCGCGGTCGAACCTGGTCAGGGCGCGATGACGAGCGGGGCGCCCACCGCCAGGTGGCCGGTGTCGATCGGCACCAGGTGCAGTCCGAAGAGGAGCTTCTGCCGGACGTTGCGGTGCCGTCCGAGGGTGCGCAGCGGTTCCTTCGTGCGTACCCCGGTTTCCTGGTCGGTCGTCGTCACCACGCAGCGGTCGCACGGCCCGGCGGCGCGGAACCGCAGGTCACCGATGCGCAGCGACCGGCCGACCCAGTCGTCCTCGGCCCAGGCGGGTGCCCCGCCGACCACCAGGTTGGGCCGGAACCGGGTCATCGGCACCGGCGCCTCCCCCGCCTCGGCCAGCCAGTCGTTGAGGGCGTCGAGCGAGGCGGTGTTCGCCAGCAGCAGCGGGTAGGCGTCGGCGAAGCTGACCTGGTCACCGGTGTCGTGTTCGCGGTCCCCGGGGGCCAGGTGCCGGGTCGGCTGACCCAGCCAGACCAGCCGGACCGGTCGGCCGAGCAGCGCGCCGAGCCATTCGTCGGCCGCTCGACCGGCCGGCAGGGCCGGGACCGGGAGCTTGCGACTGCGGAAGGTCCGCACCGCTACCGGTTCGCCGCCGGCCGGCTCGGCCACGTCGAGGTCGGGCTGCCCGTCGGCGCGCAGCGACAGACCTCCGGAACGCACTCTGGCGCGCAGGCCGACCAGCCGGGTGGTCTCGCGCTGGGTGACGCCGACGCCGTCGGCGTCCACGACCATCCAACGCCGGTCGCCGGCCAGGCCCCACGGCTGCACGACAGCGCCGTCGTGGTCGAGCCGGTGACATCCCTTGACGGGGTACGTGTGGATCGAGCTCAGCCGCACCGGGTCACCATGCCACGCCGATGCCGTCGCCGGGGTACCAGTGGTTGGCGGGGCTCTCCCGGTAGGCGAGGAACCGCCGGCCGGTGCGCTCGGCGTGCTCGGCGAGCACGTTGGTGCTCGTGACGTTGTCGGTGAGCAGGATCGCGCCGGGTGCGAGCTTCGACTCGACGGCGTCGAACTCGCGCTTCTCGTGGGCGCGACTGTGGTCGCTGTCGTGCAGGAACAGGTCGACCGGGCGGTCCAGCGCGCCGATCGACGCGATCGAGTCACCGATCACCAGGTCGACGACGTCCGCCCAGGGTGCGGTCCGGGCGAGGTAGCCGGCCTCGGGGTTGAGGTCCAGCGAGGTGACCCGGCCGGGATGTCCCTCCTGCGCGTTGCGCAGCAGGGCGGCGGCCAGGACGACGGTGCCCAGTCCCTTGTCGACACCGGTCTCCACGATGTGCGCGGGTCGGGTGGCTCGGACGATGGCGTACCAGCCGATCCGGCGGGCGTAGCGGACCTGCCTGTCGGCGAGGCCACGGCGGGCGGCTCCGGCGGTGGCCTGTTCGATGTGTCGCCGCAACGCCTGGTCGGACTCGATCTCGTCGAGCCAGCCACGGACCTGCTGGACCGGTCGGTCGCAGACCACGCTGACGAACCAGGACAGGTGGTGGCGGCTGAGCGTGGTCAGCTCGTACGTGTAGTTGTGATGTTCGCGGGAGGTGACCAGCCACCGGGCCGAGATGCGCAGCACCCTGGCGTCGTGGCGGACCACCCGGGCGAGCCGCTTCGGAAAGGCGGCGACCGGGGCGAGTGGCGTGCGGGCGATGGCTCGGCGCAGGCGCGTGACGTCCACCGCTGCTTCATAGCAGGTTCACCGCAACGATCGTCGGAGAAGTTTCGGTCTCGATGCGGAACCGTATGGCCCGGACGGGGGTACATCCCTGTAACCGGGAATCAGTAGCATCGCGGCTATGCAGTATCGCCAAGAGTACGCGGAGCCCGAGACCCAGTTCATCGCGGCGCAGCAACCACCGGAGCCGACCAAGAAGGCGCGCCCGAGGCGTCCCCGGTGGCAAAAGGTCGCTTTGATCACTTTCGTGGTCCTGGCGTTGCTCGGCGGTGGCGGGATGATCGCCGGAGGTTTGTACTTCCGTTCGATCAACTCCGGCATCGAGCGCGTCGACGCCTTCGACGGTGTGCCGGAGGCCGACCGCCCGCAGGTGGGCGAGAACGCCAAGGGCGCCATGAACATCATGATCCTCGGCAGCGACTCGCGCGACCCGGACAGCGAGTCCGGCTCCCGCACCGACACGATCATCGTGGCCCACCTTCCGAAGGACCGGTCCAGCGCGCAGCTCATCTCGATCCCCCGCGACACCTGGGTCAGCGTGCCGAAGTCGTCGTCCGGCCGGGGCGGCAAGGACGCGAAGATCAACGCGTCGTTCGCGTGGGGCGGGGTTCCGCTGCTGGTGCAGACCGTGGAGAAGTTCACGGGCGTGCGGATCGACCACGTGACGATCGTCGACTTCAGCGGCTTCAAGGAGATCGTGGACGCGCTCGGCGGCATCACAGTGGATGTGGAGAAGGGCTTCACCACGCTGTACGCGCTCAACGGCAGCCGGACGTTCAACGCCGGACGGCAGAAGATGGACGGGGCGGCCGCGCTTGACTACGCGCGCGAACGGCACGCCTTCGCCGACGGCGACTTCGCCCGGATCAGGCACCAGCAGCAGGTCATCAAGGCGATCCTGGACAAGGCGGCGTCCGGCGGGACTCTCGCCAACCCGGCCAAGCTCAACTCCTTCGTCAAGGCGATGGCGGACGCGGTCGCCGTGGACAAGAAGTTGAACCTGATCGACCTCGCCTCCGAGATGCGCGACCTGCGGAGCGGCAACATGACGTTCCTTACCTGCCCGGTGAAGGGCACCGGCACGATGGGCACCGAGAGCGTGGTGCTCGCCGACAAGGAGAAGGCCGCGAAGGTCTTCGATGCGGTCCGCGACGACAACGTTCCGGGAATCCTCTCCGCCGCAAAGTAGGAGGAGGAACTGACTTGGCGGCTATGGTGGCACGACCCGGTCGATCGTAGAGTTCGGTCGCCCTTCTGGTCGGGATGCGTGACCAAGGGCTTTCACGGGGAGGTCCACTAGTGTCAGGCCATCCGGCGACCAGCCATTCGTCCACGCCGTCAGTCGGCGGGGACGACATTGACATGCCGGGCGACGGGGCCCGCCTCCCCGGAGGTGCCCCACCCGTCCCCCAGACCCGGGAACCGGGGGTACGGGCGCAGGCGAAGGTTGTGGTGCCCGGTCTGGGCACCACGGCCGTCCTGCCGTACGCGAGGTCCCGCACCTCGTCGCGGACCCGGTGGCTGCGGGCATGGATGATGAACGCGCCAGTCGACGCCGTCGCGCTTATCGCTCCGCTGGTGCTGACCCAGAGCTACTGGCGCGGGACGTTGGCCAACGCCGTCCTGACCGTGGCCCTCTTCGCGGCCGGCGGCCTCTACCGGCCGCGCCGCCACGTGAGCATCCTCGACGAGCTGCCGAGCCTCTGCGGGCGGCTGCTGGCCGCCGCCTCGGTGGTGGCCATCATCGCGGCCGAGCGCCACGCCTCGGTGGCGTACGTCGGCGGGTTCATGCGCGGCGTCGCACTGTCGGCGGGGCTCGTGATCATCGGGCGCGCGGCCAGCAGGTCGTTCACCGTTCTTTCCCGTAAGCGTCGGTGGGCGGAGCACAACGCGCTCGTCGTCGGCGGCGGGCCGATCGGCCTCGAGATCGCCCGGTTGCTGCGCCGCTACCCTCAGTACGGTCTGCGGTTCGTCGGCTGCGTCGACGCTCCGTCACGCCAGGACAACGCGGCGCTGCCGCTGAGCGGGACGATGACGGACCTCGAACACCTCGTCCGGCTGACGGAGTGCGAGGTCCTGATCATCGCCGATCCGGACTGCGACGAGACGACGCTCATGGAAACGCTGTTGCAGCCCCGCAGCTCGCGCTGTGATCTCTGGGCCGTGCCGCGCCTGTGGGGCTCGCGCTCCCACAGCGGTTACCCCGACCACATCGGCGCGTTCCCGATCGTCAAGATCGGTGACATCACGCTCACCGGCCCGCGGTGGGCCATCAAGCGGGCATCCGACATGCTGTTCGCCGGGGTCGCGCTCCTGCTGTTGAGCCCCGTGCTGCTGCTCTGCGCCCTCGCCACGTTCATCGACGGTGGCCGTGGGATCTTCTTCTACCAGGAGCGGATCGGCCGGTACGGCAAGCCGTTCAAGGTCATCAAGTTCCGGTCGATGCGTCCCGTGAACGAGCAGGAGTCCCAGACCAACTGGTCCATCGCGCACGACAACCGGGTCGGCCCCATCGGCCGGTTCATGCGCCGGACGTCGCTCGACGAGTTGCCCCAGTTGTGGAACATCCTGCGCGGCGACATGAGCGTGGTCGGGCCGCGGCCGGAGCGGCCGTACTTCGTGGAGAAGTTCTCGGCCGAATACCCGAACTACGCGGCACGGCACCGCGTCCCCGTCGGGCTCACCGGGCTTGCCCAGGTCAGCGGCCTGCGGGGCGACACCCCGATCTCCGACCGGGCCCGCTTCGACAACTACTACATCGAGAACTGGTCGCTGTGGTTGGACGTCAAGGTGGTGCTCCGCACCGTCTCGGAGGTCTTCCGCGCCGGCGGTCGCTGACCAGACGCAGAAACGCCGCGGGTGGTGGCGCCGACGATGCGAACCTCGTCGGCGGGCCTGGCGAACGCCGAGCGGGTGCTGGACGCCGTGTGGGACTACTGCGTCCAGGTGG